>JAUNND010000036.1 GCA_030531595.1 Eubacteriales bacterium
CGTCGGCTTTTCGGCGGGAGCAAGCCCCCGCCCTACAGTGAAAAATCATTAACTATATGACATTGCTCTCAAGGCGTTCCTTTTTTATTTTATGCCGTTTTCGAGTATTTTTTCAAATGCACGGATGTCCAGAGGCGGGGAGAAAAAGTATCCCTGAACGCTGTCACAGCCGATATCCTTTAGAAATCCGAACTGTTCCGCCGTATTCATTTGAAAGGGAAGAATGATCTTTTCTGTTTTGCTCCAACATCCCGACTCCTCTGAACATTGCCGAAAAAACAAAAATCAGCCCGCGCATATAGAAATAATTCCCATGAATTACCTGTGATATGCAGCTGGCTGACTGAAACAGTCCCTATAGCTTTGCGTCGCCGACTTGCGCCGGTTTTGCCTTTCAGTTTTTTATATATTATCAAGGATACGACTTTTTGTCAATATTTCATATACAAAATAATAAAATATTTGTTCCTCCCCGATCATAGGATGGTCTCAAAGGGGTGATCACGATGATTGATCTGGGAAGCATAATCCGAAAAAACAGGAAAAAACTCTCTCTGATCGGCACTATACTCGCTGCGGCACTCATTTTAGGCGCGGTAAACGATCCGATGATCGTGGGCGCGTCGGCGGTCAGGCGCAGTCTGCCCGTATACTGTGTGCAGAGGGACGACAAAAAAATGTCCGTAAGCTTTGACGCGGCATGGGGCAACGAGGACACGCAGACGCTGATCGATATTCTGGACAGATATAGTGTAAAGGCGACATTCTTTGTGGTGGGTGACTGGGTCGATAAATACCCCGAGTCGGTGAAGGCTCTGAGCGACGCCGGTCACGAGGTCATGAATCATTCATCCAGCCATGCGCATTTTTCAAAGCTCCGCGAGGATGAGATAGTTGCGGATATAAGCCGCTGCAACGAAAAGATCGCGAAAATAACCGGCGCCGTGCCGACTCTTTTTCGCTGTCCCTACGGGGAATACGACGACCACGTGATCGACGCCGTAAATTCCATGGGCATGACCGCCATTCAGTGGGACGTGGACAGTCTGGACTGGAAGGGCATCTCCGCTTCCGAAATTCAGGAGCGCGTTCTTAAAAAAGCGGAGTCCGGCAGCATCGTACTGTTCCACAACGCCGCCGAGCACACGCCCGAAGCACTTCCGGGGATACTTGAAGGACTTATTGCGAAGGGATATGAGCTCGTGCCGATCTCACAGCTTATCCTGACAGGCGACTACACCATCGACAATACCGGCAGACAGTGCGGAAAATAGACGCCCGATCGGTTTTGCCGCGCCGCTGCCGGAAGTCAAGTCGCTCCGATATCTGCATTAATTCTACATTCCCGGGAAATACTAATCTACTCCCCTTTTTCAGGGCGAGTAGATTGGAGTGGTCATATGCTTGGGAAGGTGGAAATATGCGGAGTAAACACCGCGAAGCTGCCGGTTTTGAAGGCACAGGAGACGCTGGAGCTGCTCAAAAAATGCCGTGAGGGCGACGAGGCGGCAAGGGAAAAGCTGATCTCCGGCAATCTCCGGCTCGTTCTGTCGGTCATTCAGAAGTTTTCAAATCGCGGAGAGAGCATGGACGATCTTTTTCAGGTCGGCTGCATCGGGCTTATCAAGGCCATCGACTGCTTTGACCTGAGCCAGAACGTCCAGTTTTCCACCTACGGAGTTCCGATGATTATCGAATGTAGAAATACGTTTTATAAAATTTGCCTGATATTTACGATAGGTAAATATCAGGTATTTTTCTGCTCAAACAAGAAGCTTTTCAGCTTCAGATGTACGTCTATCGTTCCGTCTTTATATATTATAACACGGTCGATAAGCTCCTGGCAAACAGTTTGTTTTTCCTTTTCGTTCATTTCGGACCAGGTATCTTTCAGCGTCCTGAAAATTTTTCTGGCATTATCTACTTTTCTGCCAATGAGTTTCTTTTCTTCCTCATCGCTGATCTGCTTTTGAATGTTTGCTATGCGGCGTTTGCAGTCCTGAATTTTTTCTTTCAGCACATCATCACTGTCGTCATTGTCAAAATCATAGAGGCGGCTGAGTTTTTTTCTCTCTGCGCTCAGCTCTTTCAACAGAACGCCTATGGGTTCCACCGCATTTGCCGACTTTTTGTTTTCCTCATTTCCGAGATAACTGAGCCGAAACAACTCCGACACGACTGCCGTTTCCACGTCGTTTGCCCAGAATCTCACGCTCGGGCAGTTCTCGTCCTTGACAAGATACGGCTTTCCCTTGATTGTAGATTTCTGTGTGGAATAGCAGACGATCTTTGCACCGTTTCCGCCGCTCCACTTTTGATAACGCATTTTCGCTCCGCACTCCCCGCAATACAGAAGCCCCGAAAGCAGATAGTGAGAATCCGTTCTGTGTACGCTGCGGCGTTTGAGTTCTTCCTGTGCCGCCTCCCATGTTTCAAGCGGAATGATAGCCTTATGCTGTCCCTCGTATTCCTCACCATTCCATATTATACAGCCGGTGAGGGATTTTCTTTGAAGAATCTGCGTGATGCTCCGGTCGCCGCTGAATCCGAATCTTTCGGCTATTTTCTGCGGCGGCATTTTTTCTTCAAGATACAAGCGGAATATCTCCCGGACGACCTCAGCCTCCTTCGGTTCGATCACAAGGATGCCGGTTGACTTGTCGTATCGGTAGCCGTAGGGAATCTTTCCGCCGCCGATCCATTTCCCGGAAGCTACACGGGAGGTGCGCCCGCGTTTGAGCTTTTCAACAATCAGGTCTCTGTCAAATTCCGCAAGGCTCGCGAAAAGCATCAGCAGAAATTTTCCCTGTGGATTGTTTCGGTCAATCCGGCAGTAGTTTTCGGCCACGGAGATGAAGTTTATATCCTCTTTGTTCCGGTTTACTGCACTGTTCTTGCTGTCCTTCTGGCAGACAATATAGTCCTGAATAAATTGCAGCGTACCGAGCAGAGTGCGTCCCAGACGGTCGATTCGAGAGATAATAAAGTTTTCAATACGAATATGTGACTTGCCTGCATTAAAATCGTTGATGTAAGTGATGATCTCTTGCAATGCCGGTCTGTCCATATTTGTGCCGGTAAAGCCGTCATCAATAAAGAGAACAAGGTTTTTCAGCTCGTTTGCCTTGCTGTATCGAACAACATCGTTTTCCTGAATGTCAAGGCCAAAACCAAGCTCTGCCTGTCTGTCGGTAGAAACGCGGAGATACGCAATGTTTATCAGATAATTCCCGTTTTCATCGCTCTGTACTTCATCGTCAATGGCTATTTTCATAAAAGGCTGCAGCGCAAGAATATTGCTGAGATGAAAAGTTTTCCTGTCCTTTTTTATGGTCTGTCCCCTCCTTCCTTTGTTTTTCCACAGTATAACACAATATTTCGCATATTTCAACTATGTTTAATTTTATTGTATGAATAGTGAAATTATGGAAGGGCTTATTTTATTCCGGCAGTTCTATGTAACGCGCAGAGAAGATCTCTGCCGCGTTATGCAGTTTTGTCAAGTTCTTTTTGACTTTCCGCATCAAATATGCTGTTGACAATTCGGTCAACAGCCGGAGCAGTGATTCTTATTTTACTGTAATCTTCCGGCTTAACCATATTCCCGTCAGCAAAGAGTCTCACTTTGAAAACCATCGGAGCTTCCATCCTTTCAGATGGATTATTGACAGATTTATCCCGCATTATATCGGTGCATTTGCATTCCTTTCGCTAAGCTCAGCGGTGTCATCAGTCATGGATCTTATATTCGTTTTTCAGTTTTCCTTTCTATCGTTCTATTTGCTGTATGTGTTCTACGTTTGTTTTCCGGCTCTCGCGGTCTAATTTTTCTCTTACGGTTTCCTGATGCTCCGGTGTCTCTCCGCTTTCAAGAACCGTTTCAATACAGTGTCTTATTCTGCCAAGCAATATCGGGTCGAGATGTTTCTGACGCAGACCATTTTCAATTTCTTCCCGCTCGCCTTTCAGAGCAATATGTTTTTCTTCCAGTGCCGCTTTATCGGAAACATTTATTCTATTTGCTCTTAGATAGCGCATGGCCTTTTTGTAAGCTTCAATCTCTTCTCTATGCTCTGAGACATACTTTTCTTTCGCTTTGGTAAATCCGCGCTTTGATTTTTCAAATATAGCCTTCAGCTCAGTCGCCGTATCCAAGTACCGCAGAGCTGTTTCTGTTCTCTGAATTTCTTTTCGCTTTGCATTCAGTTTATCAAAATCCTCTTTCGCTGAATTGACCATGTTGTTAAAATCTTCAAGAGTATATATGCCGGTTTCCGCCATCCAATTATAAACCTCAGCAGTGAATTTCAGGTCGTTTATACTGGCTGTCTGCTTTCCTTTTACACTCCAGTTTCCCCGACCGGATTTTTGCAGAGAGTTATACGAATGTACATAGTCCAGAATCGTTGGCTGAGGGGCTGCCTTTTTATTAAGTTCTGCGAGAGTCTCTTTCGCTGCCGCAAGCCACGCAGAAATTTCTGCCAGCTTCTTTTTAAGTTTCTTGAGCATGGTATTGTGTTCGATGATCTGACGGTTATAATCTCCGAGTTCCGTGCGGATACCCTTTGCCTCCATATGAGAAACGGAAGCCCCCAGATGTACCGTCGGCAGTTCTTCCTTTCCCTGCCTTTCATAGGAACGCAAATCAAGTCTTTCATCACTCCCGCATTTTTCAAGATAGCGATTCGCTATATCCGCCCACGCACTGCGCCATAGCTCCGCATTTTTTCTGTCATCCCAGTCAACCGTATATTCCTTGTGACTTTTCCATTCGCCGGACGGAAGCCGAATGCGCTCTCCATTATCATCAAGCTCGTAAACTTTTCTTGCCTTCGGAAGCCATTTTCCCTTCTCGTCCATAGCGCGCATCGTCAACATGATATGAGCGTGTGGATTTCCGTCGCCTTTGTCATGAACAGCAAAATCCGCGATCATTCCCTTGGAGGCAAATTGCTCCATGCAGTAATCGCGGATCAGGTTTTCATATTCGCTTTTTGATATCTCTCTCGGTAGTGCGATTATAATTCCTCTCGAAAGCTGCGCATTCCACTGGTTTTCGCATTTCTCAACGGCATTCCACAATGTCTCTCTGTCAGAATACTCAGCAGGGGCATTCGGCGGAAGCAGAATGCCTTTTGCAATGACTTCTTTCGATTTGTACAGATAATTCTTTGTTCTCGCATCATATTGAGAAAAAAGTTTCTCACCGCTCTGATACGCCGCTCCCGCAACAGCCGACTGTCTTTTACTGCGCTGTCGGATCGTTATGGAGAAATGCGGACTGGAAACTCTTTCTCACCTCCTCTCGGGGAAGCCTGTTTACAGGCGCAGGGGCTTTGCCCTTGTGATTGCAATTTGCAATCCATAAATGCAGTGTTAAAACGTGTTTTACAAAACGGAAAGTTTTGTGGACTGCGGTGTATAATTGCGCCCTCAAAATGAGGGACTCTTTTTTTCGCAGCACTCATTTTCTCTTTTCGCAATTACTGATTTCAAAAAATCATTTGTCTCGTGATTTCCAAAAGCAGTTTTGAGAATTGCATACACGTCATCGTCCGATAAAATGAGGGGCTTCATCAAAAATGCTTCCAGCATTCCGCCGCGAGTAAAGATCCTTCTGTTGCGCTGTCGGCGCTCGAGCTGTTTTTCTTCGCGCTCAAGACTTTTGATTCTGTCGCCGGTACATTTTGTCTGGACTTTTAGCCGTTCGATTTCTTTTGCGTTGCACTCCCGCTCGGCTTCCAAGTCATCTTTTAATTTGCGTATTTTGTTCATCATTCCTCCGAAAAAATTTATTTGCCGTTTTATCCTTACTGTTTCCTGGCAGGCAACCCTGTTCGGCGCTGTGCCGTCCCCTTGCGAAGCGCTCCTTAATAATCGCGGCGGTTTATCTCAGTTCGGTCGGTCATTTACTTGTTGACCGCATTTTACCGCGCAAAAAATGCAACCTCTGATTTTGTTCAAAGATTGCACATTCTGTAAATTTTCAGTTGTAAAGTTGCAAATCTGCGACACAGTGGTATGATATAAGTATATACCAAAACTTTTGGGAGAGCCAATGAAGAATAATAATATTTCGGATGAAAACAGTTTAGGCTACAGGATATCCGAGCTTAGAAAAGATCGAAGCTGGACACAAAACGATCTTGCGGAAAAGCTACATGTTCATCGGTCACAGATCAGCAGACTGGAAAGCAGCGAGTCACAGAGCATAAGTTTTGCTTTGCTTGCAGATATCGCAAAACTGTTCAATGTTTCATCTGATTATCTTCTCGGTCTGACCGTTGTAAGCACACCAAAGAGCTATGACATTTCTCAGCTCGGTTTGTCAGAGGACACGGTCAAGCGGCTTATAACGAAGACCGTCGATGCCGATATTCTTAACCGGCTTATTGAACATAGGAATTTTCCGTCCATGCTCAGATTGATAGGGAGCTATTTTAACGGAACTGCCGCAAGAGGGATTGCCGAAAGAAACGCGCTGATCGATATAGTCACGGACACCATAAAGGGAGAAATGCCGTTAAAGCCTGAGTGCAGAGAAGAAATGAAGGAGGATATCCGCTATCTCAACGCTCAGAAAATCGGCGAAAGCGAAGCGGATTATGAGAAGATCAGAAATATCTTTATGGCCATTCTGCGGGATATAAAGAAAGATATGGACGATGGCAAAGCTCCGACGCCCACTGCATCTTCCGCTGCTGCAAAGCGCATAACAGAGCTTCTCCCGGACAAGCCCCGCTCGGAGATCACTTCCGACGATATGGCAGACGCTACCGTTCAATATCTTGTTGAGTCTGTCGGTTTGAAAAAAGGTTTGCTGGAGCCGACGAGGAGGTTTTTGAAGCGATTGTTTAATGCGAAAAGCTGGTTAGAGTGAATGAGAAATTACAGTGCCGAACAATTAGTTCTATTTGTTCGGTGCTTTATTTTTGAATGAATTCAATCAACCATGAATTAATTTAATCATTTTTGGTAAAATGACGAAATTGTTCTTGACTTTTACAAAATAACGGTAATAATATAATTGTAAAGCAGTACACTTTTGGGGAAGGAAAGCAATGAGAACATTTCATTTTGAAAACGAATACAGGAAGCTTCTGACACCTGATATTGTGAGTTATCTTACGCAGATCCATGAATACAAAGGGCAGCAGAATCTTTTTATTGAATCGAAGGCGGACGAACTGGCGTCGCTTCTGGATATTGCCAAAGTGCAAAGCACTGAGGCTTCCAATCGTATAGAAGGGATCATTACCACAGAAGAAAGGTTGAAAAAGCTTCTATCTGATAAAACGCAGCCAAGGACTCGCAGTGAAAAAGAGATTGCCGGATATAGAGATGTTCTGAAAACAATACATGAAAATTACGATTATATATATCCGCGTCCCGGTTATATTCTTCAGCTTCATAGAGATTTATACAAGTTCTCCGGTCCATCCATCGGAGGCAGCTATAAAAACTCCGACAATGTTATAGCGGAAGAACGCTCTGACGGAACAAGAACAATTCGTTTTCAGCCGGTCGCCGCATGGGAAACACCTGATACGCTAAACAATCTGTGTGAGGCTTTCAATGCAGCAATGAACAGCCTTGAAATGGATCCGTTGATTCTCATCCCCATGTTTATCCTCGACTTTCTATGCATTCACCCTTTCAACGACGGCAATGGCAGAATGAGCAGATTACTCACATTACTTTTGCTGTATCGTTCCGGTTATATTGTAGGAAAGTATATCAGTATTGAAAAACTGATTTCAGATACCAAAGAAGAGTATTACGATTCCCTACAGCAAAGTTCAGAAAACTGGCATGACGCTGAAAACGATTATGAGCCGTTTCTCAAATATATGCTGGGCATCCTTATTGCAGCATACCGCGAGTTTTCTTCCCGTGTAGAGCTGCTTACCAATAAAGGTTTGTCCAAGCCGGATAAAGTCCGCGAAATAATTAAAAATCAGCTCGGGAAAATTACGAAAGCCGAGATTATGGCGAAGTGTCCGGATATAAGTCAGGTAACGGTTCAGCGCGCTTTGGCCGAATTGCTGCAGCGCGGCGAAATATTGAAGATCAGCGGCGGACGCTATACTTCTTATGTATGGAACGGAGAGAGCAGAACATGATCACAGGTGAACTTAAAAACAGAATTGACAGTCTTTGGGATATTTTCGCGGCAGGCGGACTTGTAAATCCTCTGGATGTAATAGAGCAGATAACCTATCTTATGTTCATCCACGATCTGGATGATTCCGACAATCTCCGCGCCAGAGAAGCGGCGATGCTCGGTCTGCCGTACAAGAGCATTTTTGCGGACGAGGTTCAGGTCGGGGATCGCAGGATCGACGGACAGCAGCTCAAATGGAGCGTGTTCCATGACTATCCGGCAGGAAAAATGTATTCTATGATGCAGGAGTGGGTGTTCCCGTTTATTAAAAACCTGCATGGAAACAAAGACAGCGCCTACTCAAAGTATATGGACGACGCCATATTCAAGCTGCCGACTCCTCTGCTGCTTTCCAAGGTCGTTGACGCACTTGATGAGATATATAAGCTCATGAATGAGGCGCAGAGCGCCGATGTGCGTGGTGATGTGTATGAATACATATCCTCTCGTTTGCAAGTAAATGGGCGCGCCGGGGCTTTCCGCACACCAAGGCATATTATCAGAATGATGGTTGAAATGGTTGAACCCCAGCCGGATGATATTATTTGTGATCCCGCTTGCGGTACTGCCGGTTTTCTTGTCGAAGCGGGACAATACTTAAAGGGAAAACATAGAGAGCTATTTTTTGATAGATGTAAAAAAGATCATTTTCTTAATCATATGTTCCACGGTTTCGATATGGGTCGAACCATGCTCCGCATCGGTGCGATGAACATGATGACGCACGGCATTGACAATCCCTTTATCGAGTACCGCGACAGCCTTTCCGACCAGAATCCCGACCGGGAGAAATATTCTCTTATTCTTGCCAATCCTCCGTTCAAAGGCAGTCTTGACTATGATACGGTTTCCGCCGATCTTCTCAAAATGTGCAAGACGAAAAAGACGGAGCTGCTGTTTCTGGCGCTCTTCCTGCGGATGCTCAAGGTCGGCGGACGCTGTGCGTGCATCGTCCCGGACGGTGTACTGTTCGGCTCGTCCACGGCGCATAAGGCCATACGGCAGGAGCTTGTGGACGGCAACCGGCTGGAAGCAGTCATCTCCATGCCCTCCGGCGTATTCAAGCCCTACGCCGGCGTTTCCACGGCGGTGCTGATCTTCACCAAAACCGGTCACGGCGGCACGGACAGGGTATGGTTTTACGATATGCAGGCGGACGGCTTTTCGCTGGACGACAAGCGCTCTTCCGTCGCGGAGAATGACATTCCCGATATCATCGCCCGATTCAGAAATCCCGACGCCGAAAAAGACCGCAAGCGCACTGAAAAATCCTTCTTCGTGCCGAAAGACGAGATCGTGGCAAACGACTACGATCTGAGCATCAACAAGTATAAAAAGACCGAGTATGTGAAGGTGGAATACCCCAGCACGCAGGAGATCATGGCGGAGCTGCGGGAGTTAGAGAAGATGATTGGTGTGGAAATGGATAAGTTGGAGGAAATACTGAAATGAATACAATTATTGATTTTTTTATCACAAGCAAAGATGCGATAGATTTAATTTTGCAGTTTTTAACATTTGCTCTGGCGTTAATTGGCGGCATTATAGCATTAATAAAATGGAGTCAGCAAATTAGGCAAAATAGGGCAGAAAAAGTTAAAGAATTAATTTGCAAAGTTAGAGATGATGAAGACATCGCAATGATTATGGACATTATTGATTGGAACGACGGGTTTTATTACAATGGTAAGTTTTGTTTATGTAATCGCAGTTGCCTTTCGATAGATGATGACACTCTTTTTAAAAAAATAGATAAAACTCTCTCGCATTTTTCTTATATTTGTTATCTGAAAAAGAGAAAAGTTTTCAGCAAACAAGATATTGTTAACTATGAATATGGATTGCGAAGATTGACTGATAATAGGCATATTGCTAATTATTTATATACTATTTATCATTGGTCGAGATATCTTAATGTTCATTGTTCGTTTCACTACTTAATAGATTACTCATTACGTAAAGGTTATCTTGAAAAAGATTTTGTTAATATGTCTTCAAAGCATTATACATATTGCTTGAAGAACGGACCAGCAAAATGATTAATTCGGATTTGTAGGGATGAATATATGGACTATGTGATGTTAAAAGATGTCTGTGCCATTAATATGGGACAGTCGCCTGATTCAAATAGCTATAATGACAACGGAGAAGGTGTCCCTTTTTTTCAGGGCAACGCTGACTTCGGTGAAAGATACCCAATCACAAGAAAATGGTGCTCTGCACCCACGAAAATGGCAGCCCCAGATGATATTCTTATTTCGGTCAGAGCACCGATTGGCGCAATGAATTACGCAAAAGAGGCTTGTTGTATCGGTCGTGGCTTGGCAGCGTTGACCCCTGATAAATCCAAAGTCTCCTCGGAATTTATCTTTTGGCTGCTAAAGGGAAAGAATGCCGAACTCAACTCCAAAGGAACAGGAAGTACATTCAAAGCTATCGGACGAAAAGTTTTGGAAGAAACGCTGGTTCCCGATATCCCATTGGAGCGACAAACAGAGTGCTCAGAAATACTGGAAAGCGTTTTCGCTGTAATACAAACTCGCAAGCAGGAACTCCAAAAGCTGGACGAGCTCATCAAAGCCCGATTTGTCGAGATGTTTGGGGATCCGGTCACTAACGAAAAAGGTTGGAAGACAAAGCCGCTGTTGGAACTCGGTTCCTGTAAGAACGGAATGAACTTTCATTATGATGATAGTGGGATAGAAATCAACTGCCTTGGTGTGGGCGATTTCAAAGATCATTCTGTAATAACAAATACCGAAGATTTGCCAACGGTTTCTCTTAATGAAATGCCGTCAGAAGAATACCTCCTAAAAGATGATGACATTGTGTTCGTTCGTTCCAACGGCAATAAGGCTTTAGTGGGAAGAAGCGTGGCTGTATATCCCGGAGAAATACCAACCACATTTAGTGGATTTTGTATTCGTTTCAGGAAAACAGATGAAACTGTTCTTGTTCCGTATCTTCTTCGTGTTTTGAAATCGGATTCAATAAGAACAAAAATGGCAGGGCGAGGCGCAAACATTCAAAATCTGAATCAACAGATTTTAGGGAGTTTGACTATTCCTGTACCGCCGATAGAGCTTCAAGAGCAGTTTGCTCCTTTTTCCAAGCAGCTCGACAAATCAAAAGTTGTAGTGCAGAAAGCTCTCGAGGAAGCACAACTGCTGTTTGACAGTTTGATGCAGGAATATTTTGGGTAATAATAGTTGGAGATAGAGATATGAACATTACTTTTATGATTGGCAATGGTTTTGACCTTGGCTGTGGGTTAAAAACAAGATACACGGACGTTTATTCAGAGTACATAAAAACGCCATCTTTCACAGATTTGATTGCCGATTTCAAAGAAACAATTGCTGGAGATATTTCCACATGGGCTGATTTTGAAATGGCAATGGCAGGATATGCCTCTAAATTCAATTCGGAAGACGACTTTGTAACTTGCCTTAGAAATTTCAGGAAGTATACAAAAAAACACGTTATTAAAGAACAGCAAATGTTTTGGAAACGAATTTCAAATATTGAGTCTTTAAAAATAGAATTAAGATTAAAAATGATATTATTCAGCGCGTTAAATAATTTTTATAAATTGTCAACAAATAATCAAAATATGTTGATCGAATCTATTTTGCCAATGTATGAGGATTTTTATTATTATTGCATAAATTTTAACTATACAAATATATTTGAACAATTGTTTCTGAAGTACGATAACTGTGCTATGGAAACGGTTCATGTTCACGGAGATGTTGAAAATGATATTGTACTTGGCATTGATAATGAAAATCAATTGTCGAATATAAGCTACGAAATCACGGGAAAAATGCGTACAGCATTTATTAAGCCGGAATACAATACTGTAGTTGATAGGCAGCGTATAGAAAAAGCCACAAAAACAATAGCTCATAGTAATGTAATAGTAGTTTTCGGCTTAAAATTAGGAGAATCCGATCAAACTTGGAGAGAAGCGGTATTAAACTGGCTTATTTCGGATGAAAAGCATCATTTGTTTTTCTATTCACATAAAGCTATGAGCGAAACCGATGTTGACCCTGATGAGGGATTAGAATTAGAAAGAGACTATAGAAAGATGGTGTTATCATCTTGGCAACTAAATGATGACGCAATAAACGGGATTTCTAATCAAGTTCATTTACCTATCGGAAAAAATATTTTTGAGATATCAAAAGTATTAGATGAATTAGAAGCCACAGAGAATGATAGATTAGAAAAAATACATCAACTAAACTCAATTAACCAATCTAGAGCCGTAGGTTCGCTTAAATAATATTTTGCAAATCAAGGAAGTCTCGCTATGACTTACTTCGACATTTTTCCTATATGGAATTTGCCTAAAAAGCATTAGACGAAGCGCAACTGCTGTTTGACAGTTTGATGCAGGAATATTTTGGATAATAAAAAGTTGGAGATAGAGATATGGAGATTACTTTTTTAATTGGCAATGGATTTGATATACGTATGGGCCTTAAATCTAGATTCAGAGATGTTGAAGAAAATTATATTCATTTGCCTTCCAGTGATGAAGATATCAAATCATTTAAAGAAAAGATGCGTTCTGATATAGATAACTGGTCTGATTTTGAACTCGCTATGGGAAAAATTATGGGAGATTACGAGGAGTCAAAAAAAGCTATTTATAGAAAACAATTGGACGATTTCACAAGAGAAATGATTAAATACTTGTCAGCTCAAGAAGACCAAATTGATTTTGATCTTTGTGATGAGGAGATTAAAACGGAGTTTTCAAAAGCGATAATAAACAAATTTGAAAAACTTAGTTTAATTAGGAAACGAACTATTGAAAACATATTATTAGCTCATGACGATTGCAGAATAAATTTTATTTCATTTAATTATACGCATATTCTTGATAAGTGTATTTCCCGAACATTTCAAAAAAATGCATATGTTGGAAATCATCTTAACCGAAATGGTATAAAGATACCTCACAACATTGTTAGAAAAATTGTTCATATTCATGGGGAACTACCTGATTCAGTAATACTTGGAGTTGATAACATAGATCAAATGAATAACTCTTCGTGGAAAAAAGACAAACGCTTCTGCCAAAGATTTGTTAAGCCTATGATAAACAAAAGAAAAGGGTCGTTGGCAGATGACGAAACACAGAGAATAATACAAAACAGCAAAATAATTTTTGCGTTTGGGATGTCGTTAGGTGCAACTGATAGAACATGGTGGGCATTAATTGCTGAATGGCTATTAAAGAATCCGGATAACAGATTAATCATTTGTTCAAGGAACAAAAAAGAAGATGATTTACTATTAAACTCTGATGAATTTGACATTGAAGATGATGTAATAGATAAGTTTATAAATGTATCGGGTGTATCTAAAGATAATATAGAAAAAATAGAGAATAAAATTTACACAATAATTGATTCTGATATGTTCTCGCTTAACTTGGTTGAGTTAACCAAGAAAAAGAAAAATAAGCCAGATGATGATATTGCCTTTTCAAAAGAAGAATATGACAAGGTGATGGCTGTATCGACTTAAAATAATATCTGTTTTACATATTTTTGAGTAGTTCCCTCTCAGTCGCTGAGGCGACAGCTCACAACCTCTCCGGCACGTCAACAAGTTGCCGCGCCACCTCCCCTGTCAGGGGAGGCAAGAGAACCTCTCAGTCAGCTTCGCTGACAGCTCTCAACCTCTCCGCCCTTCGGGCACCTCCCCTGTCAGGGGAGGCAAGAACGGAGAAAGATTGCGGCAAATGTAGAAGGTGTGTCTTGCCTCTCCTGTCAGGAGAGGTGGCATCGGCTTGCCGATGACGGAGAGGTTATAGAAGGTAAACTATGTATAACAACTACAACCGAAAGCTTGACGAGCGGGCGAAGGAACTGCGCCGGGAGATGACACCGCAGGAGCGAAAACTGTGGTACAGATTTCTCCGGTATTACCCTGTAAAGATATACAAACAGCGGATTATCGACTCTTTTATCGTTGACTTTTACTGTGCCTCGGCGAAGCTTGTCATAGAGCTTGACGGGAGTCAGCACTATGAAGAGCAGGGACTTGCCTATGACGCGGAGCGCACCGCCATTCTTGAAAGCTACGGATTAAAAGTCATCCGCTATTCCAATTATGATATTGACCGCAATTTTGAAGCGGTATGCAGCCAGATCGACATGATCATCAAGGAGAGAACCCATGACCAACTTTGACATTTTCCTCTCTGATTCCCAGTTTTCCGCCTTTGCGCCGGTGGCGGTTTCGGCGGAAAAGATACTGCATATTGACCCCTCCGCCTGTGTACTCAACTGCCGCAGGGCGATGGAGTTCGCCGTGAAATGGATGTACTCCGTGGACGGCGCGCTCGTGATGCCGTATCAGGACACGCTTGTGAGCCTTATGTCCGCCGAGGACTTCCGGGAAATTGTCGGCACGGATATTTACAGACGCATGGACTTTATCCGTTGTATGGGGAACAACGCCGCGCACTCCGGCAAGGTCGTCAGCGAGGAACAGGCTCTTCTGTGCCTTGAAAATCTCTATGTATTCCTCGACTTTGTAGCGTATTGCTATGGGAAAGAATACGAGCCGAGGGAGTTCAATGCGGGGCTTTTAACCTCTCCGCCCTCCGGGCACCTCCCCTATCAGGGGGACCTCTCAGTCAGCTTCGCTGACAGCTCCCCTATTAGGGGAGCCATGGGGGCCTCTCAGTCGGCTGTGCCGACAGCTCCCCTGTCAGGGGAGGAAAGTGCTGAGCCTGATCTTGCCGCTCTGATGGCCGAAAACGCAGCGCTCAAAAAAGAGCTTACCGCCCGCCGGGAAGAGCAGCAGAAGACCTACACTCCTAAACCGCTTGATATTTCCGAGTATAAGACGCGCAAGATCTATATTGATACGATGCTGGAGGACGCCGGCTGGACGCAGGGCAAGGACTGGATCAATGAATACGAAATTCCCGGTATGCCCAACAAGTCCGAGGTCGGGTTTGTCGACTATGTGCTTTTAGGGGACGACGGGAAGATTCTTGCCGTCATCGAGGCCAAGCGCACCTGTGTGGACGTTTCCAAAGGCCGCCAGCAGGCCAAGCTGTACGCCGATCTGATTGAAGAACAGCAGCACCGCCGCCGCCCGGTTGTCTTCCTCACCAACGGTTTTGAAACGCGCATTGTAGACAATCAGTACCCCGAGCGCAAAATCGCCTTTATCTACTCCAAGCGTGACCTTGAAAAGCTTTATAATCTCCACAGTATGCGCACCGGCCTCAAAAATATCTTTGTGGACAAGAAGATCGCCGGCCGATACTATCAGGAAGGCGCCATCAAGGCCGTCTGCGATGCTTTTGACGCCAAGAACCGCCGCAAGGCTCTGCTCGTCATGGCGACCGGCTCCGGCAAGACCCGCACGGTCATCGCACTGTGCAAGGCGCTGCTGGAACACGGCTGGGTCAAAAACATTCTCTTCCTTGCCGACAGAACCGGACTGGTAACGCAGGCCAAGCGAAGCTTTGTCAAGCTTCTGCCTGATCTGAGCGTAACCAATCTCTGCGAGGAAAAGGACAATTACACGGCGCACTGCGTTTTCTCCACCTACCAGACGATGATGAACTGCATCGACTCGGTGCGGGACGACAAGGGCAAGCTCTTTACCTGCGGACATTTTGACCTTGTGATCGTGGACGAGGCGCACCGTTCCATTTACAACAAGTACCGCGATATTTTCACCTACTTTGACGCTCCCCTTGTCGGCCTGACTGCAACGCCGAAGGATGAGATCGACAAGAACACCTACAGCATCTTTGAGCTGGAAAGCGGTGTGCCGACCTACGGTTACGAGCTGGCGCAGGCGGTCAAAGACGGGTTTCTTGTGGATTACAGGAGCGTTGAGACCACGCTGAAATTCATCTCGCAGGGCATTGTCTACGATGAGCTTTCCGAGGAGGATAAGCGCGCCTACGAAGATACCTTTGAGGATGAAAACGGTGAGCTACCCGAGAGCATCGCCTCTTCCGCCCTAAATGAATGGCTGTTTAACGCCGACACCATCCGCGAGGTACTGCACATCCTCATGAGCAACGGTCTGAAAATCGACTACGGCAATAAGATCGGCAAGACGATCATCTTTGCCAAAAATCACAGCCATGCCGAAAAAATCTTTGAGGTCTTCAACAAGGAATATCCGCATCTCAGCGGCTACGCCAAGGTCATCGACAACTACATAAACTATGCGCAGAGCGCCATTGACGAGTTTTCCGACGCTGAAAAGCTTCCTCAGATCGCTATTTCCGTGGATATGCTCGACACCGGCATCGACGTGCCCGAAGTGCTGAACCTCGTTTTCTTCAAAAAAGTGATGAGCAAAGCAAAATTCTGGCAGATGATCGGCCGCGGCACCCGCCTCTGCCCCGGACTTATGGATGGCGAGGACAAGAGTAAATTCTATATATTCGACTTCTGCGGCAACTTTGAATTCTTCCGTATGAACGGCGGCAAGCCCACAGCCAATATGATCGCTCTGCAGGGCGCGATTTTTCAGTTAAAAGCACAGATCTGCTTTAAACTGCAGGACCTTGCCTATCAGACGAAAGAGCTGATCGAGTTCCGCAAAACGCTGGTCGATGACATGGTCAGAAAAGTCCGGGAGCTGAACAGAGAAAATTTTGCCGTCCGCCAGCATCTCAAATATGTTGAGCTGTACTCCGAGCCTGATAATTACCGTACGCTCACCTATGAGGACACTCTGCTGATCGCTCAGGAGCTGGCCCCGCTCATTGAGCCGGAGGAAGACGACGCAAAAGCGCTGCGTTTTGATGCGCTTATGTACGGTATTGAGCTTGCCTATCTCGTCGGCAAGACATATACAAGAGCACGGCGCGACCTCATAAAGAAAGTCAGCGCCGTTGCGGGTGTTGCCAATATTCCGGAGATCATGATGCAGGCGGAATTGATTGATAAGATACTGCACACCGATTATCTGGATAACGCCGGTATAAATGAATTTGAGCATATACGCGAAGCTCTGCGCGAATTGATGAAATACATTCCTCATACCTCCGTCCGCTACGATACGGATTTCACCGACGAAATTCTGTCCATCGAGTGGAAGGACTCCGAGCTTGAAAACGATGACCTTAATAACTACAAAGCCAAGGCGGAATACTACGTGCGTCAGCATAAGGACAACACCGCCATTGCCAAGCTCAGAAGCAATGTACCGCTGACAAGCGAGGATGTGAAAGAGCTGGAGGCGGTACTGTGGAGCGAGGTCGGAACGAAAAAGGATTATGAAGCCGAATACGGTCAGAAGCCGTTGGGAGAATTTGTGCGGGAGATCGTCGGGCTCGATATGGCCGCCGCAAAGGAGGCCTTTTCGGAATATCTGAACGACGTTTCCCTTGACAGCCGACAGATCTATTTCGTCAATCAGATCGTTGAATATATCGTACACAACGGTCTGATGAAAGATCTGTCCGTTCTGCAGGAAGCCCCGTTTTCCGATATGGGCAGCATTGTAGAGATTTTCACCGATCTATCCGTTTGGATGGGTATAAGAGCCGCCATAGAACGCATCAACAAAAATGCCGTTGCGGCGTAAAGTAAATAACAATCGATAATAACGGTCAACCTTACACGCCGGAATTTAAGAGCCGATTCTCAGTTTACAAGAAAAGCGAGGTAATCAAATGAGCAATCTGATAGGAAGAGAGTATAAATGTTTTGAGGATATCAAACAGCTCCGGACAGACGGGGCTGAGTTCTGGTGTGCCCGCGAATTGGCAGCAGTCCTGGACTATACAAAGTGGGAAAACTTTGCTAAGGTCATTAAACGTGCGCAAATTGCCTGTGAAAACAGTGGACGCAGCGCCTCGGATCATTTTCCTGAGGTCAGGAAAATGATTGAAATTGCCAAAGGTGCACAGCGGGAAATAATCGATTATGAACTGTCGCGCTATGCCTGTTATCTGATCGTACAAAACGGCGATCCGCGCAAAGAAGTAATTGCCCTCGGTCAGACGTACTTTGCCATCCAGACATATCGTCAGGAAGTGGCTGACCGGTTTAATGAGCTGGACGAGGACAGCCGCAGACTGGTGGTACGCGGCGATATTAAGCAATGGAACCAGTTATTAGCGGAAACCGCCAGAAACGCAGGTGTCATAACCGCCGAGGAATTTGCGATATTCCAGAATGCCGGTTACATGGGGCTTTACGGCGGAATGACGGTTGATGATATTCACAGGAAAAAAGGACTGGCAGTCGGTCAGAAAATTCTGGACTACATGGGCAGTACAGAGCTGATCGCCAACCTTTTCCGCATTTCGCAGACCGAGGAAAAACTGCGGAAAGACAATATAGAAGACGCTATGACAGCCACTTCTGTCCATCATTCTGTCGGCAGAGAAGTCCGAGAGGCGATAGAAAAGATCGGCGGAACAATGCCTGAAGATTTACCGACCCCCGAAAAAAGCATTGCTCAGCTTGAAAAAGAGCGGCTTGAACTGCTGAAGAAAAAAGCTATGGAGGGGCAGCTAATGCTTGACGAATAATCCTGCATATATAAATCCGTGTATGATTCAGCACATCATACACGGACTTCTTTACATCAGTCTCTGAAATCATAATGCGGATAGATGGTTACCTTGAACTTCGGCGGGGTGCGCTGAGTGCTTGTATCAAAGTATGCGGGCAGATCAAGCAGAGCAAGAAGCTCACGCCAGCGGGTGGTGCCGCAGAGCTTGGCTATGTACATCCAGCCTTTTGTACCCGGACTTCGCTCGGCGTTGAACTGTTCGGCGCTGGTTGGCCTGATCCGATCATACTCAGCAAGAAAGGCCTCAATATCGGGTCGCTGGTTTCTTTTCTCGGTCATGGAAATACTCCTTTCGGGTATTTCGACATCCGATATCAATTCCGATGATCATGGGCGAGCTGCGGCGCTTTCTGCGCGACCACAGCGCGGTCAGGGTGTCGCGCTCGATGCGGGACACGGCGTACAAGGTCCTGCAGGTAAAGGAAAAGCTCACTGCCGAGGAGGGGCGTGAGCCGGACGTGGAGCGCATAGCAAAGGAGCTTGCCCTGCCGCGCCGCGAGGTCGTCTTCGCCATGGAAGCCATGTGCGAGCCGGTATCGCTCTATGAGCCGGTCTTCTCCGAGGCAGGTGAGAGCGCGACCGTCATGGATCAGATCGGCGACACGCGCAATACCGATGAGCAGTGGCTTGAACAGATCGCGCTCGATGAGGCGATGAAGCGCCTCACCAAACGCGAAAAGCTCATTCTCGCGCTCCGTTTTTTCGACGGTCACACCCAGATGGAGGTCGCCAAAGAGGTCGGCATCTCGCAGGCACAGGTATCAAGGCTTGAAAAAAACGCCATAAGCAGAATAAAAAAGAATATAAGCGCCTAATATGCTGAAAACCGGAATATATTTGTGAGACTTGCTCTGCAAATATGTTCCGGTTATTTATTCTTCTGTTGACATATTGAATTTGCATCTTAAATATCATATAATTCAGGAAAAGGTTTCAAATACTGCGAAAAACGAGGTAATCAAATGAGCAACCTGATAGGAAAAGAGTATAAATGTTTTGAGGATATTAAACAGCTCCGGACAGACGCTACTGAGTTCTGGAGTGCCCGTGAATTGGCAGTAGTCCTGGACTATACAAAGTGGGAAAACTTTGCAAAGGTCATTAAACGTGCGCAGATTGCCTGTGAAAACAGCGGACGCAGCGTCTCGGATCATTTTCCTGAGGTCAGGAAAATGATTGAAATTGCCAAAGGTGCTCAGCGGGAAATAATCGATTATGAACTGTCGCGCTATGCTTGCTACCTGATCGTACAAAACGGCGATCCGCGCAAAGAAGTAATCGCCCTCGGTCAGACGTACTTTGCCATCCAGACATATCGGCAGGAAGTGGCTGACCGGTTTAATGAGCTGGACGAGGATAGCCGCAGACTGGTGGTGCGCGGCGATATTAAGCAATGGAACCAGTTATTAGCGGAAACCGCTAGAAACGCGGGTGTCATCACCGCCGAGGAGTTTGCGATATTCCAGAATGCCGGTTACATGGGACTTTACGGCGGAATGACGGTTGATGATATTCACAGGAAAAAGGGACTGGCAGTCGGCCAGAAAATTCTTGACTATATGGGCAGCACAGAGTTAATCGCTAACCTTTTCCGTATTTCGCAGACAGAAGAAAAACTGCGGAAAGACAATGTAGAAGACGCTATAACAGCCACTTCCGTTCATCATTCTGTCGGCAGAGAAGTCCGCGAGGCCATAGAAAAGATTGGCGGAACGATGCCCGAAGATTTACCGACTCCCGAAAAAAGTATTGCTCAGCTTGAAAAAGAGCGGCTTGAACTGCTGAAGAAAAAAGCTATTGAAGGGCAGCTGATGCTTGACGAATAAACAGGCTTACGAATCAATCTCTATTTTTTCATCCATCATGTTATTCAATCAAACATTGATTTTTTGATTGATGAAGTGATATAATACTCTTATCCTATGGAAAGCCGGTATTTTTCGATGAAAGATCCTCCGTTCACAATTACACCGGATATATTGAGCCTGACGGCAGATATTTCCGAGCTGATCGGAAAGCTCTCTGTCAGCACGGCTGTGTCCGAACCCGTTCTCAGACGCACGAACCGTATCAGAACCATTCACGGCACACTGGCCATCGAGCAGAATACGCTGAATACAGAGCAGATCACCGCTGTTCTGAACGGGAAGCACGTTATTGCTCCGCCCCGGGATATTGCCGAGGTCAGAAACGCCTTTGCCGTCTACGACGCCATGTCCGAGTTCGATCCGTTTTCGGTGGAGTCTCTGCTTTCCGCACACGGAATGATGATGCGTGGGCTCATTGATGAAGCCGGTGTCTTTCGTTCCGGCTCTGTGGGTGTCGCCGATACCGACGGCAACATCCTCCACATCGGCACGCTGCCTCGGTATGTACCGGAAGCCGTTGAAAATCTGCTGGATTGGGTACGTGAAAGCTCTCTGCCGATGGCGATAAAGAGCTGCGTTTTTCACTATGAATTTGAGCTCATACACCCCTTTGCCGACGGGAACGGAAGAATCGGAAGGTTCTGGCACACACTGCTGCTGACAAGGTGGAATCCGCTGTTTGCGTGGCTGCCGGCAGAATCCGTAATTCACGACCGTCAGAGCGGGTATTACAGCGCGATAAACGCCTCAAACAGCAGCGGCGAGTCCACGGCGTTTATAGAATTCATGCTCTCCGCGATCAAAGACGCCGTGCTTGAGGCTGCCGAGGTCGCTGCGCCGGTAAAATTAAACACCGTGCAAAAGAACGAACGCCGCCGCAATTTTGTGATAAATTATCTGAATGGGCATCCGTATATTATGAACGCCGATGTATGTGCCGGTCTCAATGTCGCATCGGCTACCGCAAACCGCATTCTGGTCGGGCTGTGGCACGACGGCACGCTTGAGCGTATCCGCGTCGGTAAATACTGCGGATATCAATTAAAATGAGTATCCCCCGGCTGAGCCGGGGGATAACTGTATTTATCCTATTTTGACCTCTCCGTCTGTGCAGCGGATGGCATCGGGAACGTTGCTCCATACAGAGTATCCGACGTCAACTTTTTCCCATTGTGCTTTTGTACCGGAATAGCCGATATCCGTGAGGCTCGTGCAGCCGTAGAAAGCATAACTGTCGATACTTGTAATGCTCTTCGGGAACATCACGCCGGTAAGAGCTGTACAGGAGCCGAAAGCGGACTCTCCGATGCCGGTCACGCCCTCGGGAATCGTCATGTTTTTGAGGCTTTCACAATAGAGGAAGGCATCTCTCCCGATGCTCGTAACGCCCACGGGAACAGTCACCTCTGCAAGGCTTTTACAGAATTTGAACAGACCGCTCCCAATGCTCGTGATGCCGTCGGGAAGCTTCACCTCTGTGAGGCTTTCGCATCTCTGGAAAGCATATCCGCCTATCTTCGCAACGCTGTCGGGAAGCGTTACGCTTGTAAGACTCTTACAGTTATTGAAAGTGAAGCTTCCGATATACGTAATCCCGTCCTCAATGACCGCGGTTTTGATCATATCATAATAATCGTGCCACGGCTGTAATATCTCATTTGTTGCATAGTCCAACCGGATGTTTTCTGTTTCGCCCTTGCCGCTGATGACCAATGTCCCATCCTCATAAAACTCCCATTCGGCGTTTTCGCCGCATTTGCCGCTGTCGACCTTTGCGGAGGTCGGCTCATAAGCAGAATTTATAACAGGCTCGTCATTGCTGTCGGCGCAGCGGATAACGCCGTTGAAGTTATCCCATTTCTGCACATCGGTATCAATTTCATTCCACTGTGCCGTTGTACCGCGGTAGTTGATGCATTGGAGGTTCGCGCAATAGGAAAAAGCGCTGTTGTCGATAAAGGTGACGCTTGCGGGGAGTTCTACGGTCTCAAGATCATCACAATAGGAAAAAGCACATTCGCCAACGGTCGAAACACCGTCGCATACAACAACATTTTTCACCCCGTAAGTGAAATAGAATGCGGAAGCGATATATTTTATTCCGGAGGGGATCTTAACGTCCGATGAAGTGCCCGCGTATTTAAGAAGTATGCCGTCTCCCGCTGTAATAAAATCTTTTTTCTGCGCGATCTTATCGTTCAGGAAGCCTGAATAGTCAAACGCCCCTGTTCCGAGAAACTGCAGATGTGTCGGGATATGTATGCTTTTAAGCTCAGGGCAGGACGCAAACGCATCGGATGCTATACTTGTAACACTGTCGGGTATATTTATGCTCCGCAGCTCCAGACATTCGTCAAACGCACATACGCCTATGCTCTCTGTGCCCTCGTGCATCCTGACAGTCTGAATATTGCTGTACATGAAAGCGCTGTCACCTATTGTTTTTACGGTGCCCGGGATGCTTATCTCTCTCAGCGCAAGGCAGGCTGCAAAAGAATAGTCACCGATGCACACAACACTGTCCGGAATAGAAACGTTTTCCAGCACGGAATTGCCGGAAAAAGCGCCGCAGATATATTTTACTCCGTCCGGAATTGAAGCATTCTTACCCGAACCGTTATACCTGATAAGAACGCCGTCACCGACGATGACATAGTCCTCCGTCCTGGAGGCAAGGAAAGGCGTATTGCCGAATGCTTCCTGACCGACCTCCTTTACGGATTTGGGAACAGTCACATCCGTCAGAGCCGTGCAGTCCGAAAAAGCGTAAGCGCCTATTCTCTCAACAGCGTCGGGTATGTCGACCCTGCTCACTCCTTCCGTATAGGAGAAAGCAAAGTCGCATATTGAGGTTATATTCCCCGAAAATTCGATCGCTTTAATGCTGTCTTTGTGTTCATTCCAGCCTGTCTGCCCGTCTGTCATATCGCCTTCGCCGGAAAAGGACAGTGTGCCGTCCTTAAACAGAGTCCAGTTGATGCTGTCGCTGTTTTTCCCCTCGGCAATGATGTTTTTGG
>JAUNND010000102.1 GCA_030531595.1 Eubacteriales bacterium
GAAATGCAGGCGAGGCCTTGTAAAGAATTCTTTCTGTTCAGTTTTCAGGGTACAAAGCCCCTGAACTCCGTTCAAAGCCCAGCGACAGCGGGTTTGAACGGAAAAGGAAGAAAGAACGGAATGGAACGGATATTCGCCGAGAGGCGAATGGAGTGAAATGAAGTTTTTTCTGACGTAGTTGGTGTTTTTAACGGTGAGGGTCCACCTGTTCCCATTCCGAACACAGAAGTTAAGCTCACCAGTGCCGAAAATACTTGTCTGGCGACGGACCGGGAAGATAGGTCAATGCCAACACACACCGCTTCGAGTGATCGGGGCGGTGTTTTTTATCTGTTGCATTTTTTTAAAATCGGGTATATTATTTATAAGCGAAGAGAATGAAAGGAGGCAATGTATATGCCTGCATATTCTGTGGAAGAACTTCAACAGGTGCTTATGCCGGTATTCAAAAGCTATTGCGTTAAAAGTGCCGTTTTGTTCGGCTCTTATGCGAAGGGATGTGCAACCGGCAAAAGTGATGTTGATATTCTGGTTGACAGCGGTCTTCGCGGCATGGCTTTTTTCGGGCTGATGGACAGTGTTGCTTCCGCTCTGCGGGTTCCGGTCGATCTGATCGATGTGTCGCAGGTGCGTGCAAATTCTCTTATTGAGCAGGAAATCCGACACAGCGGGGTAACTATTTATGAGCAGTAAAGATTTTCAAATTCTGCAAAAGCTGTATAAACATACTATGGCGATCATGAAGTATTGCGCCGAATACCGTACATTAGAACAATTTGAGTCAAACAGTATGTGTGTCGAAGCTACCGTCTTTAATCTGATGCAGATAGGGGAGCTTGCAAAAACTTCTCTCAGCGATGTGGCAAAAACGAGCCTTTCTGCCATTCCGTGGCAGCAGATATACGGTTTGAGAAACAAGATCGTTCACGGCTATGAGGGCGTCAGTATGCGAATCGTATTTGATACGGTCACCGAGGATATTCCGCGGCTGAACGATCAACTGAAAAGGGCAATCGAACAAATTGAGAACGCGTGAAAAATCACCGATAATATGTCAGCACACCGCTTCGAGTCATCTCGAGGCGGTGTTTTTATACTTTTTAATTTATTTTCAATTTATTTAAAATAATGCTTGACAAATCATACGGGGGGGGTATGATTCTATTTACGATATTATAGTCGTTTCATTGGAATTTATCTTTATACAGGAGGAAAAAATAATGAAGATGCAGAAAGCGGAAATGAAATTTATACACTTCGAAGCGGAGGACGTGATCACGACTTCCGGCGGCTATGTTACTTTTGCGGGTTTCGGAGATAGCGATAAGTCGAATAACACGATCAGTTTTTCAGGCGAGCCGTATAATTTCTTCTCTACCACGAAGTTCGTAGAAAAATTAAACAAAGTTTTCAAAACAGACAAGTTTGCTGCTACAATGGATGTTGTTCCTAATGTTAAAATAAGTAATATTGCCGGGACATTTTCTGATTCTTCGTTCGATTCGTCTAAGTATAAAGAATTAAACGGCACCTGGAAATGGATCAACGAGCAGTTTGTTAAGCAGACTCAGTAATGACCAAAGACCTATGATCTACCGGCCTTCTTTTTGAAGGTCGGTTTTTTCAATTTGACGTTTTGTGCAAATTATTTTAAAATTGCACTGTATTTTAAAAGATTTTGAGCGTTTGTGTCAAAAATGTGGCTTTGCATATATAGTTATTGACAAGCAAAGAAAACTTGTTTATAAAAAAGATGACTATATTTCAATGAAAATTTCTAATATGTTTGGCATTGATACTTCTGCTTCGCTTCATGGGGATGGTGGAAAAACCGTCTTTGAGGACAACTATTCCTGGCTCAACGATCCGAGCGTCTTCCAGTGGCTCAAAGGAGAAAAAGGTTGGGGCTTCTATCAGCAGTAAGCTCTTTTTGCATAACACAGCATCAATCCGCCGCTTCGGTTTCCCGGGGCGGCGGTCTTTATTTCCTCTTGACGCAACGAAAGTTTACAGAAATCTGAAAAATATGTACTTTGCAGTTGATTGACGAAGACGCCTCAACAGTTTACAATATTCATATACTTCATTCGGAGGTCATTATGAGTATTGTACGGTTACGTGAGCTGTCCAAAACATACCCCTCGTTCCATTTGGATAAGGTCTCTTTTGATATCGAAAGAGGCAGGATCACCGGCTTTGTCGGACGAAACGGTGCGGGCAAAACAACGACGGTCAAGTCGATGCTCAATCTCGTCCATCCCGACGGCGGGGAGATACGTTTTTTCGGAAAAGACATCCGTGAAAATGAGGCGGAGATCAAAAACCGCATCGGCTATTCGACCGGAGCCGTGAGCTGGTACCCGAGAAAAAAGCTATGTGAGATCGCCGCCGTCGTGAAACGGTTTTATAATAACTGGGACGAGAGCGCCTATCGGAAATTCCTCGGCCTTTTCTCACTCGACGAGAATAAATGCCCGCTTGAAATGTCGGAGGGCATGAAGGTAAAATGCAATCTCCTGCTTGCCCTCTCCCACCGCGCCGAGGTACTGATCCTCGACGAGCCGACGAGCGGCCTCGACCCCTTTTCCCGCGACGAGCTGCTGGATATTTTTTCAGAGCTTAGAAAGAACGGTACGGCGGTCTTTTTCTCAACACATATCGTTTCCGATCTGGAAAAATGTGCCGACGATCTTGTATATATCTCCGGCGGGAAGATCCGAGCCGCCATGCCGGTGAGCGATTTCAGAACGGAATACGCCAAAGACCGTGAGACACTGGAGGAAACCATATTGCGTCTGGAAAGGAGCGAGAGAAATGCGTGATCTGCTGATAAAAGAATGTAGGCTGTGCGCCTCACCGCTTTCCTTTATATTTATACTGTTCGGTCTCATGTTCTTCCTGCCCGGATATCCGGTGCTCTGCGGCGCGTTTTTCGTGACGCTGGGCATTTATCAGAGCTTTCAGAATGCGCGGGAGGCAAACGATATCGTGTTTTCCGCTCTGCTCCCGGTCGCCAAACGGGACGTTGTCAAAGGAAAATTCCTGTTCGTGTGCTTTATAGAGCTGTGCGGAATCCTTCTGATGGGGCTTGCGATGCTGCTGCGCATGACGATCCTTTCGGAATTGGCAGCCTACCGAAACAGTTTCATGATGAACGCCAATCCCTTTGCCCTCGGCATGGCGTTCGTGATTTTCGCCCTGTATAATCTGATCTTTGTTGCCGGTTTTTTCAAGACCGCTTATAAGATCGGCCGACCGTTCGTGCTCTATATCATAGCAGCTTTTTTTCTTATCGGCATAGCGGAAGCGCTGCACCATTTTCCGGGACTGGAACGCCTGAACGCGTTTGGCTTTGAATATTTCGGACAGCAGCTTTCGATGCTTGCGGGCAGCGTGATCGTTTATGTGCTCATCACCTGTCTTGCATACAAGATATCCTGTGCAAGCTTTGAAATAATCGATCTGTAAAGGGGTACGCAAATGCTTAAAGATAATCTGATCATCCTCCGCAATCTGCACGGCTTCAGCCAGGAGGAGATTGCCGAAAGGGTCGGCATATCCCGTCAGGCCTACGCCAAATGGGAGAGCGGCGCGACCGTCCCCGACATCGTGAAGTGCAGCGCACTGGCAGAGGCGTACGGAGTGAGCATCGACAGTCTGATGAAAACGGAGAAAGCGGAAGGCGTCGGGATCGTCCCGCCATCCCCCAAGGGAAAGCATATCTGGGGCTCGGTGACGGTCGGTGACAGGGGACAGATCGTTATCCCCAAGGAAGCGAGAGACAAGTTCAGCATTTCCGGAGGAACAAGACTGATAGTCCTCGGCGAGGAAGGGGAAGGAATTGCGCTGATCCCGGCAGAGCTGTTTGAAGAGCATATAAAAAAGATCATGGAGAGCGCATATACGCAGAGCGAAGGCTGATATATAGCGTCTTTTTGCATGACGGAATACAAGATGCAGAAGCGTTAAAGAAAAAGGGAAAAAAGATCAAAAAAAGATAAAAAAACAGTTGACAAGCGGGGAATAAGGGAGTATATTATGCAAGCTGACTCGCGGGGGCTGA
>JAUNND010000037.1 GCA_030531595.1 Eubacteriales bacterium
AGGACAACCCCTTCCCCGCCGTCTGCGGCAGCATCTGCAACCGCCGCTGCGAGGACGCCTGCACCAGAGGCAGCATCGATGCTCCCGTCGCGATAGACGAGATCAAGAAGTTCATCGCTGCTCAGGAGCTCAAGCAGGAGACACGCTACATTCCCGCCAGAAAAACCCGCCGTCAGACCCGTGATGACTACGAGGAGAAAATCGCCGTCATCGGTGCCGGTCCTGCCGGCATGAGCTGTGCATATTATCTTGCAAACATGGGCTATGGCGTGACCGTATTTGAAAAGAATCCCGTCCCCGGCGGTATGCTGACGATGGGTATCCCCTCCTTCCGTCTGGAAAGAGAACTTATCAATGCCGAGATCGATGTTCTGCGTCAGATGGGCGTTGAGTTTAAGTGCGGCGTTGAGGTCGGTAAGGATGTCACTATCGCACAGCTGCGTGAGGAAGGCTACAAGGGCTTCTACCTCGCCATCGGCGCTCAGAAGTCCGCTAAGCTCGGTATCGCCGGTGAAGACATGGAAGGCGTATTCGGCGGCGTTGAATTCATGCGTGGCGTGAACCTTGATACAAAGCCCGCTGTCGGCAAAAAGTGCGCCGTTATCGGCGGCGGCAACGTGGCTATGGATGTATGCCGCACGGCTGTACGTCTTGGCGCGGAGGAGGTATACGTTGTATACCGCCGCTCCGAGGCAGAGCTACCCGCAGACAAGGCAGAGGTCGCAGAGGCGAAAGAAGAGGGAGTACAGTTTAAGTTCCTGTGCGCTCCCGTTGAGGTCGTCGGGGAAAACGGCAAGGTCACCGGCTTGAAGGTTGAGCTTATGGAGCTTGGCGAGGCCGATGAAAAGGGCCGCAGAAAGCCCGTCGGCACCGGCAAATTCGAACTTCTCGCCGTTGACAGCGTTATCGGCGCCATCGGTCAGCAGGTCGATTTAGGCGGCATCGATGCCGAGGGCATGACCTTTAATAAGAACGGCACCGTCGTTGCTGACCCCGTGACCTTCCAGACAAAGCAGAGCGATATCTTTGTCGGCGGCGACGCCTACACCGGTCCCAAGTTCGTCATTGACGCTATCGCACAGGGCCGCGAGGCGGCAGAGTCTCTCCACCGCTATGTCCACAAGGGTCAGAGCCTGACTATCGCAAGAAACCTCCGCAAGTACTATGAGCTCAACAAGGACGAGGTCGTGTTCTCCGCCGGTTCCTTTGATATGTCTCAGCGCCAGACGGTGGCACACGATGCCTCCAAAGCTAAGAGCTTCATGGACGAGCGCATTGTCTTCACCGAGGAGCAGGTGAAGAAAGAGGCCGCAAGATGCCTCGGCTGCGGCGCCTGCGAGGTCGACGAGAATCAGTGCATCGGCTGCGGTCTGTGCACCACAAGATGCGAATTTGACGCCATCCATCTCTCCCGTGACCTGCCCGAAGCCTCCACGATGATCAAGGCCGAGGACAAGATGAAGGCCATATTGCCCTATATGGCAAAGCGTGAGGTCAATATCATCAAGAAGAAGCTGAAAAAGTAATGCACGAACTCGGAACCGTTATCTACATAATAGAGACTGTTGAAAAGATCGCCGAGGAGAACAAGCTCAGTGTTGTGGGTTCCGTAACGCTGGAGGTCGGCGAGGTCAGCGGGATCGTTCCCGACTATCTCTCCGATTTCTGGCTGTACGCCCGAAAAAAATCCGAGCTTTTGAAGGACGCGGAGCTGAAGATCGAAACGATCAAGGGCGTGACCTACTGTCAGGACTGCCGCAAGACCTATTCGACCGTACAGTATGCCAAAATATGCCCCTATTGCGGAAGCGGCAATACCTTCCTCGTCACCGGCAACGAGTACAACATCAAAGAAATAGAAGCTATGTAATAAAAATTTCCCGAAGTCTATTGACTTCGGGAAATTTTTAATAAACCGATCAATATTCTGCTGTATAGTTGTCGAAATAGCCCTGGATATAGACAATGGGAGTGCCTTTGTCGCCGCTGCCGGAGGTAAGGTCGCACAGGGAGCCGATAAGGTCGGTAAGCTGACGGGGAGTTGTGCCCTCGGAGACCATCTGGCCTACAAGATTACCGTCCTTCTTTGCGATCTCGCTCTTGATCGCGTCTCTCAGAGCCTCGCCGGAGAGATCGGCAAAGTCATTATCCGCAAGATACTTGAGCTTGAGTTCATTGGGAGTGCCCTCAAGACCGCAGGTGTAGGCGGGAGAGACAACGGGGTCTGCCAGCTCCCAGATCTTGCCCACGGGATCCTTGAAAGCGCCGTCGCCGTAGACCATGACCTCGATATGCTTGCCGGTCAGCTCAAGTATTTTCTTCTGAATGTCCTCAACAAGTCTTGTGCAGTCTCTCGGGAAGAGCTTGACCTTATCGTCCGTTGCTTTATTTGTGCCGAGAAGACCGTAGTTTTCATTGTAGCCGCTGCCGTTTACCGGTGCGTTGAGAATTTCGTCCAGACCGTAAACACGCTCTGCTCCGGCGACCTTCAGAATTCTCTTTGTACGTGCGCGGGTATGGATATCACAGCAGATGACGTTCTTCGTATAGTCAAGAACAGCTCTCGCATCGTTTGCAAATATGACCTCGACCTCCGCGCCGCACTCTTTTATCAGCTCGGAATAGAATTCGATATAGTCAACACCGGTGAAGCGGTGCTTTATATACCCGAACAGCTCGCGCCATTTTTCAAGGGAAAGGACATCGCGGTACGGGTCTACTCCCTTCTCGTCCAGCTCGTCTATATCTATAAGGTGGTTGCCGACCTCGTCAGAGGGATAGGACAGCATCAGAACGATCTTCTTTGCGCCCTTTGCTATTCCCTTGAGGCAGACGGAAAAACGGTTGCGGCTGAGAATGGGGAAAATTACGCCGACAGTCTCACCGCCCAGCTTTGCGCGTACATCCTCTGCTATATCGTCGACCGTGGCATAGTTGCCCTGTGCGCGAGCAACGATGGCTTCCGTCATCGCCAGAACGTCTCTGTTCCGGACGGTCAGTTCACCGTTTGCCTGTGCCTGCATAACAGAATCGGTAACAATTTTGACGAGATCGTCTCCCTCTCTGATAATGGGGGCGCGAAGTCCTCTTGAACAGGTTCCTACCATGCGGCTCATAAAAACACCTCTTTTGAAAGATTATGTGCGGAGCGCTTCCACAACAGGAGTCATTTTACTATAACATACGGCTTTTGTAAATGATCATTTTCTGGAATTTTCATTTTTTTTACTTTTTATCCGTCCGTCCCCCGCCCATAAAACGTTCACGAATATTATGATTTACAATTATGTGCAACTGTGTTAAAATTTCAGAAAGACAAATACTTTGGAGGCAGTTGAAATGCTTACTCTTGATATGATATATGACGCGCAGAAGGCGCTTGAGGGCGTTGCCCGCGTCACTCCCCTCACCCCCGCAAAAAATCTCGGCAAAAACATATACATAAAGGCTGAAAATTTACAGCTCACGGGCGCTTTCAAGCTCAGAGGCGCATACAACAAGCTCAGACTTTTAAGCGAGGATGAGCGCAGGCGCGGAGTGGTCGCCTGTTCTGCCGGAAACCACGCGCAGGGTATCGCACTGTCCGCTTCAAAGCTCGGAATACGCTCCATCATCTGTATGCCCGCCGGTGCTCCATTGAGCAAGGTCGAGGCTACGAGAAATTACGGCGCGGAGGTCGTTCTCGTTCCGGGCGTTTACGATGATGCCGCCGCATACGCCGAAAAAATGGTCAGCGAGCAGGGCTATACCTTTGCCCATCCCTTTAACGACGAGGCTGTCATGGCAGGTCAGGGCACCATCGGGCTTGAAATTCTCTCTCAGCTCCCCGATGTGGATCAGGTAGTTGTCTCTATCGGCGGGGGCGGACTTATCAGCGGTATCGGCTGTGCCATCAAAACTTTGAAGCCGGAGTGCCGCGTGATCGGCGTACAGGCCGCGGGAGCCGCCTCCATGTATGTCTCCCGCCGTGAGGGAAAGCCCACGACTTTACCCAGCGTTTCCACCATTGCCGACGGTATCGCCGTCAAATGCCCCGGAGACAAGACGTTTGAATACTGTAAAAAATATGTCGATGAGATCGTAACCGTCAAGGAAGACGAGATCGCAACGGCGATCCTCGCATTGATGGAGGATCAGAAGACCGTGGCGGAGGGTGCGGGCGCCGCCACCGTTGCCGCCGTCATGTTCGGCAAGGTCGACGTTACGGGAAAGAAGACCGTCTGTGTCGTATCCGGCGGCAATATCGACGTGACAACGATATCTCGCGTCATAACCAAGGGTCTTACCAAAACAGGACGTATCACCGAAATATCCACAAAGATCGCCGACAAACCGGGCAGTCTTATCACGCTTCTGCAGGTCGTATCCAAGACAGGCGCAAATATCATCAACATAAGTCACTCCAGAGAGGACAAGCAGTCCGACGTGACCTCCTGTATCGTGACTATGGTGCTCGAAACTCGCAATCTCCAGCACGTTGACGATATCGAGCGCGAGCTTATCTCTGCAGGATATCAGATGCTTTGATTTAATACAAAAGAAACATTCCCTCTGCTGTCCGCTGTGTGACGGCAGGGGGAATTATTTTGCCGATATTCCTCTTATCCAATAGTCCTGACTTTCGTCTGTAAATTCTCTCAGCCGTCCGGCAAAGGCTTCATCTGTCTCGGACAGTCTTCCGAGGTCTTTTACATAAGGGTCTATCCGGCGTTTCTTCGCAAAGATTTTCCGCCATCCCTCCCCTTCTCCGGGAAATACGGAAGTCTCCGTTTTATTGAGGTTTACATAATTCATCCATGCAAAGGCTGTGTTATCATTTGCCGTGAGCTTTCCGATCACTTCCGGTTCGGTCGTGCCGAGATCACAGTAAGAGATCACTCCGCTTTTAAGCGCGTCGTTGAGTATCTCGGAAAGGATCTGCATACTGTACCTGTCTTCATCCGAGACATAGATTTTTGAGCATAAAAGGGCACATTCGGCAAATCTCAGAGCCGTGTTCTTATCCGTAAAAACGAGCTCGTCATCACCGACAGTGATGTTTTTAAATATTTCCTCAGCCGTTTTGGTGTCTGCAAAGCCGAAATTTATCATATTGCCGACCGTATATTCCAGCCGGTCGGACGAGAGCTTCGGTGAATCGTTGTCGGCTATCGGATAGATATGATAGTCCTTCACAGCCTCAACGCTCAGACCGTTTCTTTTGAGTACAGAGAGAAGCTCCGGCGAGGAGCGTATAAAGCTCTCCGTATCCGCCTCGGTCGCCTCCTGCGTCATGTAGTCCCCTTTCAGAAAGTCAACCACATGGGCAAACACCGGCGTTGCAATATCGTGCAGGAGAGCCGCCATGCTCTGCACCTTATCCTGCGTAAAATGCCACACGATGAGGGCTGCACCGAGACTGTGCTCATATCTTGAATAGCCTTCAATTCCCGCAAAGCGCGGAAAAGAGGTGTACTCGCACCCGCAGTTCATGCCGACGTTTTTCAATCGCACAAGCGGCGGCGTTTCCAGCGCGTCGGAGATAAAGTCGGGTATTTCATTTGAATAAATATGGCTTACATTCATCTTATCTTAAAAAGAATTTTAAGGAATTTTTCCCACCAGCTTAATTCTTCAGGATTATCATCATTATAGACGATCTTCATTCCTCCGTTGATGTTTCCCAATTCTTCATCTTTAAGCTCTGTTTCCTTCATGTTATCTGACATAAACTGCTCCCTCCTTATTTCATAATCGCCTGAAATATGATTTCATTCCTTAATACGAAGTAAATCGAAAAATGTTGCAGCTTCGGCAGGTTTTTTTGTCCTGCATTTCCTTATACGGGCTGTCCCTAAAAGGGAATAAAACCTATATTTATACTATTAACCGATTAAAGCAGGAGTTGTCTCAAAATGCAAAGCATTCTGAAACAGCTCCTGTTAATTCAGTGTTTATCGGTTCCTTTTGCTCCGATGCCGAAGTGAAGCTCCTTCATGCCCTCGACTTCCTCGCATATATCCTTTAAGGCGCACACGGAGCAGTCCGTGGGCAGACCCTCAAGAATATGGGTCAGAGTGCCGGTAACGGCGTTGGTCTTCTTTGCCGTTTCCTTCATCGCCTCATAGTCAAAGGAGGGGTCGGTGATGAAAATAACTGTCGCTGCGAGCACGTTGGGGTTCTTTTTGTATCCGGCGATATAGCTTGCGCCGACTGAGCGGAAGCTTATGCCCTTCCTGACGGCGTTTTTGCTGACTCTTACCTGCTCGCGGTAGGACTCGGGCGAGATACGCACCATATAGCCCTCGGGATATATGTGATACTTTGAAAACTCTATATCCTTCAAGGTGCGGTAAACGGTCTCATCGTCACCGTCCAATACACCGACTCTCAGCAGTACGATACGCGCAAAATCACAGTCGCCTTTGATCTCGCCTAAGTCTCTGCCGTAGAGATATACGGCGTCCTCGTTCACAAGCTCGGGGTTTGAGGTGAACAGCACATAGTTTGCACTGCCGAAGCCCTTCGCGCCCAGCTCAAACGCCGCATCCTTCTGCAAGACAAGCTCGCTCGCGCCCAGATCGTGCCATTTTCCGCCCTCGGAAAAGCTCCATTTTTTCACTTCACCCTTGAGCAGTGCCTTTGTATCGCTTATCAGGTGGTTATAAAGCTCCATACCTTAGAACACCTGATCGACCTTCTTGCGGTCAAACATCGCGTTGACCTGCTTGTATGCCCAGCCGAGGACCTTCTGATCGAGGTTCCAGAAATAGACAACAAACAGCACCACGACAGCCACAAGAAGCACCTTTATCAGAGAAAGTATGAATTTAATGAGTTTCTTCATTAAAAGTGATTACTCCTTTCGATTAATGGGAGATACTATCCGCTTGATTATCTCTTTGCAAGACCCTTCTGACGTGCGTACTCAGCAGCGCCCAGTGCGCCCATGAGCTGCGGGTCGGTGTCAAGGCTGACGACCTTGAGCTTGAGAACGTGCTCGATAGCCTCTTTCAGACCGTCGTTCTTTGCGCAGCCGCCGGTGAGGGTGATGGAGTCGGTAGCTCCGGCCTTCTTTGCCATGACAAAGCAACGCTTTGCAACAGCCATTTCTATACCCGCCGCTATCTCGTCCATGGGCTTGCCTTCACCGACAAGGGTGATGACCTCGGACTCGGCAAAAACGGTGCACTGTGCGGTGATGGGGATGACGTTCTTTGCGGTCAGGGAGAGCTTTGAGAACGCGGGCAGGTCAAGCTCAAAGGAGCGAGCCATTGCCTCAAAGAAACGACCTGTACCGGCGGAGCACTTGTCGTTCATGGCAAAGTTCTTGACCGTGCCGTCGGTGTCGATGCTGATGCCCTTGACGTCCTGTCCGCCGATGTCGATGATGGCCTTGACGTTGGGGTTGGTCACATGAACGCCCATAGCGTGGCAGCTTATCTCGGAGATGTTTTCATCGGCAAAGGGGACCTTGTTTCTGCCGTAGCCGGTACCGATAAGGTAGCTCAGTTCCTTGCTGTCTTTTAAATTAGCCTGCTTGCAGACATCCTCCATAGCCGCTATCGCGCTCTGCTCGGAATTTATCTTGCTGCGAATGGTGGTATCGGCAACCATCTTGCCGTTCTCGTCTAAAATAACTGCCTTTGTAAAGGTGGAGCCTACATCGCAGCCGCCGAAATATTTCATTTATATTTCCTCCAAATATGATTATTAAAAAATAAATTTCAATTCGTTTTTGAGGCAGCTTTGCCGCCTCAAAAGCACCCTGAGGCGAGTATGCGAGCCCTCGCGCCGACCAAAGAGGGCGTCAGCCCGATGCGATAAGCGCGAGTATTCTCGATTGAAAACATAGTTTTCAATCGAATGCTTTACATACAAACTTCGTCTTCAAATTCAACGAGTGAGGGATCAACGGGCTCGGCACGCATAACGGTACGCATATACTCGCTGACCTTGTCGCGCATGGTGCGGCGGGAAACGGTTCTGGGATCCATAAGGTCATGCTCGACCCAGATAAGGTCAAGACCGCGCTGACGGCCCTGATCGTCAAGAATACCCTGAACGGTAGCCATGTTCTTGCAAGCCACGTTCTGGTACATGATGACGAGCTTTGCGTTCCACTCCTCGCACTGCTTCCAGCACTCGTCGACGACGTTCTGATAACCGCCGTTGGTGTGACGGCGCATGACCATACGCTCGTAAAGACGTGCCAGATCGCGCAGAGCTTCTTCCTTGTCCTCGGTCTCAAGGTGCTTTGTGAAGTTGAGGGACTCCATCTCAACAAGGACATTGATGCCCCAGCAGTTGGCAGCCCAGTTGGAGAAGTTTGCATAGTAATGAGCGGGGCAGGACCAGACAAGCGCTCTGTACTTCATCTTGCCGGGGTACGGCTCCTCCTTGTTCTCGTATGCCTTGAGCAGTATCTTGTTGACCTTCTCGCAGGTGCCGATAACACGTGGATCTGCGCCGCCGTCCATCTCGTAATTCCACTTGCGGAACAGCTCGTAGCAGGGACCTAAAAGCTGAGGATACGCGCTCTTGTTGACCTCCCACTTGGTAAGCTCGTAGTCGGTCTCCTGATTGAAGCGCTTCATTGCCGCAAAGTATGCGTCCCAGTTCCACTTTGCGCCGGTCTGCTGCTCGATGAACTTGATACACGCCTTGATGTCCTCCGCGCCCATCTGCACGGTCTCCTCGTCGAGATAGCGGACGGGGAAGCAGAGATGGAACACAGGCAGGTCGGGGAAACGGCGTGCCATGTAGGAGGAAGCCATTGTGGAGCCGTCACAGGGCATGGAGGAGGATATGAAGCATTTGCCCATGTGAGGCAGAGCGTCGATAACGATCGCGCCGCATTCGGAGGACGGCACGGGGCAGGTATCGGCGGGCAGACCGTAGGACTCGACCGCGTCAATATAGGGCACGCAGGTGAGCTGGTCAAGCTCGGATACGAGGAAGACGGGCATGAGCTGGTAGGGTATGCCGAGAAGATCGGGGAAACCGCACATGATCTGTCCCATAGTCATTTCGTCTATGAGAACGACCTTCTGGTTGAGAGCCTCGCTGTTGCCGTTCTTTCTGTCGCACTTTGCAAGGAACACAAGATTCTCCGCAACGTAGCGGAACACATCATAAATAAGCAGGTGGCTCATGCGGAGGTTAGACCCGCGCAGACCCATGATGTTCTTATCCATGAAGCCGTGGCAGCAGAAGTAGGAGATCATCCAGCGGTAGTAAAGTGCGCTGTTGAGTGCGGGAACAAGGTCCTTAGAGAAGGTTCCTAAGAGCATACCCCACATCTTTGCCCATTCGGCAAAGTCATAAGCGGTATCCTTCACGCCGCGCCACTCACGGCGGACGGTCGCCATGCTGCCCTTGCGGTAGAGACGGCCGAGGGATCTTTCACCGTTCTTTATACGGTCAAGCTTTTCCTCGTTGGAAAGAGCCATGAATGCCTCATACTCTTCCTTTACGCGCTGTGCGCCGGACTTGGTATCGTCAAGAAGTCCCTGACCGAACTTTTTCCAATCGGTCGCTTTGAGCATATCCCAGAATATGCCGCCGACTTCTTCAAGATTATTCTTCTGGTCTTCCCATTTCATTTCGTCCTTGGCTGCCCAGAACGCGGGATTTGGGAACTGTACCTTTTCTTTTGCCATCAGTTTTTACCCTCCTCTTTGTGGATGCGTTTGATCTCAAGGGATTCAACAAATGCCTGAACGCGGGTACGGAGCTGACCGGAGTTGCCGTTGTTGTAGAGTCTGTCTATGGACAGGACGGGCCAGCCGTATTCGTCGTGCATGATGTGGGAGACAAGAGCGCGTTCGAAGCCCCAGTAGTCGCAGTACTTCATCTGCTCGTAGATGATACCCTCCGCCTTGAACTCTCTGGCAAGTCTGTCGGCGGTCTCACGGCGCTGCAGAACCTTCTCGTCGGCTATGTAGCGGGCGCACTCGGACACCTGCATATAGTGCAGACAGATCTGAGTCAGAGCGTCCTCATCGTCCTTCAGCTCGATCACTTCACGTCCCGGAGTAGAGCCGAAGCAGTAACGGTCGGACACGACCAGTGCGCCGCAGCCCTCTATGAGCTTTGTGAGGTTGGGGTCGTCTATCTCGGAGCCGACGATGGCAACACGGGCGCGGAAGGGATTGACCTTATCGGGTTTTCGCTTTTTAAGCTCGGTAAGAGTCTCGCGCAGCTTGGGCAGGATCAGAGCCTTGGGGCAGGTGTAGGTGACAAGGTTGAGGATATGGAACTCATAGCCGGTGATAACGGGGTTGTCCGCCTTGCGCATCTCGCTTATCTCGCTCATGATGCGGCAGACCTCGTTATGCTCCTCAACCGCCTTGCGGATGGCGGCGTCGGAGGTATCCACACCGTATTTCTCGGTGAGCACATCCAGAACGCGAAGCCTCATCTGCTTTACATAGGACTCAAGGGTATAATCGGTGATCTTATAGGGCATATCGCAGTGGGTCACGAAGAAATTCGGCTTGCTGTTGACTTCAAGGATCTCAAAGTGCTCCATCGCTCTGTTCATCATTGAGCAGGCGTCAACGCCGATCATCGCGTCGAGGAACTGATAGCCGCCCTCAATGCCGCGCTCCACCAGAGCTCTCGCAAACTCGCAGGTGTAGTTGGACATATAGTAGGTGGCGATATCGATGGAGCCGGTGTTGGGTGCTCTCAGACGGACTGAAAAGCACCTGTCGCAGTTGAGCAGGACTTCCGGAATATGGAAGCAGGTATATCCGACGGCAAGACCGCCGTCGGCCTGAGCCTTTTTGACCAGCTCATTGTCGGCATTCTCAAGCAGGCCTTCAAAGTAGATAAGATGCTTAAGATCTTTCAAATGTTACACCTCTTTAATTAAAGTATTTCTATTTTACGGAGTGCTTCCTCCACTCCCTTGACGATTAAGGAATTTTCGCTGAGCAGCATGACGCTCTGACCCTTTATCTCGTTGGCGGCAAATTCGCTGTCAGCGGGGATAAACGAAAGGATCTCGACTCCCGGGACGCTAATAAGGTCTTTAAGCTCGGGATTTGTCATGCGGTTTACGATGCAGCCGACCTTCTCGTAGCCGATAAGCTCGTCCGCAACGTCCTTTATAGTTTTTATGACCTGTCCGCCCTTCTTGCTCTGATCGGTTATCAGCAGAAGATGCGTGACCTTTTCCATGACGCGGCGCTGTATCTGCTCGATACCCGCCTCGCCGTCTATTACAACATAGTCAAAGCTGTTGGCAAGAAGTCCTATGACCTCTTTGAGATAGGAATTGACCTTGCAGTAGCAGCCGGAGCTTTCGGGTCTGCCGATAGCGAGAAACGCAAAGCCGGGCATTTCCACCAGTGCGTCAAATATCTTAAATCTCGCCTCGCTCAGAAGCTCCAGTGCCTCGCGGGTATCGCCGTTTTCCACGCTGTCAACGATGCTCATTCGAATATCGTCCAGCGTCAGCTTAACATCCACGCCAAGAGCAACGGACAGACCGACAGCGGGGTCTGCGTCTATCGCAAGAATTTTCTTATCGGGATATCTGTCCACAAGAAGTCTGACGATATTTGCGCAGATGGAGGTCTTGCCTACTCCGCCTTTGCCTGCCACGGTTATGATCCTGGCCTTATTTCCCATAAAAACTCCCCCTTTTTCTGCGAAATAAAAAGGCGCTATAATCCATTTGGATTATAGCACATTGTGAAATAATATGCAAGCTAAACACAACATATTATTATACATTTGGCAGGGCGCACCCCAATACTGCTGTTACTCGCTCTATACTGTTTTGGGGATAAGGAGCAGTCTTCCTCGGATATCTCCCTCCAGCTCGTTTAATCTTTCTATTTCGGCAACGTCCGAATGATAGGTCTTCGCATATTCCCAGAGATCTTCCGATTCCGCACGGACAAGAGTAACCGTCGGAAGAGCCGAAAAATCAAACGGCGTTTCATCGTCAAGCTCCGCTGCCGCCACAACGCTTATCTCTCCCGATGCAGCGCTCTGATACGTCAGCTCAAGGACGGAATGTACCTGCGCTCTGCCGCCGTCCGTCCTGACGCTGCGATCCGTAAGAGCCGATGAGAGTATGCTTATATTCTCTTCGTCTATGCTTCCTCCGATCTCCACACTGCGCCTTGCGGTACACAGTTCGCCCTGTATGTCACGGTAGATCAGCTCGAGAGTTTCAATGGCAGATACGGTCATTCCGGATATCTGCGGCTGGGAAAGGGAGCTTATCACGCTCACGATCTCTTCGCAGTCATCGGGCGCTTTTACGACCTCGTTCGAAACGAACGTATTCGTCCGAACCGGCATGAAGCTCTTATTCGATCTTTTTTCAAAAACGCAGGCCGAGCATACGAGATTGCTGTACAGATCGCTCACATATCTGACCTTCCTGCGGCAGCAGCCGGTGAGCTCGATCAGAGCGTGTATCTCGACATTCAGAGCCTTTTCTCCGTTTATAGTATCCTGTATATCGGCATAAACGGCTGTTGTCTCGATATGAGCCGACGAGAACTCCGTCTCCTCGCTCCCGCTGTCAATGATCTGCGAAAAAGGCGAAGAAAACTCGCGGGATACGGGATAAAGCGACTCGGCTGTGCAATACAGTGCCGTGAGGCTCAGGCTGCCCCGCACGATAGCTTTCGTACCGATCATCTGCACATCATTCACATGGAAATCACACTGCTCCCAGATCAGCTCCGTCGCTGTCGGGCTCCCGCCCGAAAACGGAAACTGCTCGCTTATCACGAAGGGCTTCTCAGCAGTAAAGGTCTGCGCCGTGATCTCCGTCTCATCGTATTTCAGATGCAATCCCTCGCAGCACAGGTCTTTCGGAAGGGTACTGTCAACGACCGTGTCACAGCCTCCGAACACCTTCAGCACCCCGCCTGTTTCAAACACCATTGACAGCTTCCTCGGGTTGATCAGCCGTCCCTGCGCAAGAGGTGCGGTGAAAAATATCTGCGCCTGTGCCTCATCCGATACGGCGTCGGTCTCAAAGTTCATCTCAAATTCCTTTGAAGTCTTTATATGTGATATCTCGCCCTTTTCCGTAATGCAGATACACACGGCACATATCTCGCCCGCAACACACACTCCCGATGAGGTAAGTGTCTTTCCTTTCAGAAGGACGCGGCTCTGTACCGAAACAACGCATCTCATATCATCCGCCGTATCCGGCACGACTGTCTCGACGGAGGTCTGAACAGACTCATAAAGCCGGCATATCTCCCTGCATCCCGATACTGTTTTATTATCAAAGCAAAAATTCATGGCATACGCTCCTTGTGCACAGTTTGTACAGCGTATGCCTCTCTGCCGGTCAATATTACCTTTTCTTTTTTCTCAGAAAACGCGAAATAAACTTAGGCAGTGAAATAACGTAAATTTTCATGCTTACCCTCCTTCAGCAGCATCGTGTTATGTACCACACCCCGAAAAAAATAAGTCCCGCTCCCAGCAGGAACCACCATACCTGCCCCGGCAGGATGAGCGCAAGAATGATCACAAGTCCCGCCAGCATCGCCGCGCATCCCACGTTTCCCCTTCTCCCGCGCAAGAAAACCGCCTCCCGTCCTATACACCAGTATACGCGGAAAGCGGCTTCTGATTTACAGAAAATATTATTTTGTCTCCCAGGGTCTGTGCTGGGCGCACAGCTCGTACAGCTGCGCATAGCTCTTGTAGCGGCTGCGGCATATCCCTCCTTTTTCAACCGCCTCGGTCACGGCACAGCCCGGTTCCTTCAGATGGGCACAGTCGTTGAAGCGGCAGGAGCCTATGTATGGCGAAAAATCTATGAAATCATACTGGAGCTGTTCCTTTTCGATTGTCTCCATCATCTCGATCTCAAAGGACGCAAAGCCCGGAGTATCGGCGACAAAGGTATCATTCCCGAGAGCATAGAGCTGCACATGGCGTGTTGTGTGCCGCCCTCTGCCCAGTTTCTCACTGACCTCGCCGGTCTCGATATGCGCCTCCGGCAGCAGCACATTCAGAATACTGGACTTCCCCACGCCGGAGTTTCCCGTAAAGGCGCAGACCTTACCGCGCATCGCCTCAAGAAGCTCCTCATGCCCCTCTCCCGTCAGGGCGCTCGTGCGGATGACCTTAAAGCCGGCCTTTGAGAAAGTATCAAATAATTCGTCAGCCGGATCGATATCGGTTTTGTTGAGGCAGACGATAAGCTCGCACCCCGAGTGCTCCGCAATTACCGAAACCCTGTCAATGAGAAACGGGTCTGTCACGGGGTTTGTATTGGCCGCGATGAAAACAAGAGCGTCGATATCGGCGACTGCGGGACGGATGAAGAAATTCTTCCTCGGCAAAACGGCGTCAATTCGCCCTTTTCCGTTTTTCTCCTCGCTGCATTGGACAAGATCCCCGACGAGCGGCGAAGTGCCGTCCATCCGAAAGCGTCCCCTCGCCTTACATTCCAGTATGCCGTTTACCGTCTGCACATAATAAAACCCGCTGAGTGCTTTAACGATTCTTCCTTCTGTCATATCGATCATCCCCACGGTCCCGATGATATTCTCAGCGTTATGCCGGAGTGTTCCTCCGCATCGGTGAACGCGGCAATGCTCTGCCAGATAACCGTGCCGGCTTCCACGTCGCCCGAGACACGCTCGGAGCCCGCAAAGCTGAAGCCCGCTCCCTGGAGCTTGTTTATCGCGGCATCCTCGGACAGTCCTATCAGATTGGGCATCGTGATATAAGAGACCTCAGCGCCGGTACTGACAACGATATAAACGGTCGATCCCGCGCTGATCTGCTCGCCTGCGGCAGGACTCGAATTGACGACCAGATCCTTGGCGACGGTCTGGGAGGTCGCGTTTTCAAGCTCTACCGTCAGTCCGGCCTTCTGCAGCTCCAGAGTTGCTTCACGGTAGTCCATTCCGAGAACATCCGGCACGGGAGTGAGCACGACTCCCGTACTCACCGTCAGCTCCACATTTATCCCCTCGGGCGTTATCATCATGCTGCGTCCTGCCTCGGGATTTTGAGACATGATGCGTCCGCTCTCGTTCTTTGTATCGATAACATAGGTCACGTTGAAGTTATAGGCCGCTTCCAGCTCCGAGTTGCCGACAAGCTCCTCGTAGTTTTTGCCGATAAAGTTCGGCAGCGGTATCCTCTCGGCAGGAGAAAACACATCGTTGAGCCAGAAGCTCCACAAAAACGCAAAAAGTCCCACGACGGACAAAAGAGCGCCCAGAGTACCGCTCATAAAAGCGACTCTGCGGGAGCGTTTTTTTCTTACCGCATACTTATCCTTGGATAACTCGCTTACAGACCTCACCGGCATAACCGCCGGGTTTTCGTATTTTGATGACTGTGCCGCCATGATCTGGGACTGGGTGAAGCGATTGAGCGCCGTATGCAGCTCGTCCGCGCTCTGATATCTGTTCTCCACATCCGCGCTCATTGCCTTGCGGACGATCTCCTCAAGTCTCTCGGGTACATCGTCCCGCAGTTTTGAAATGGGCGTAGGCTCTATGCTCATGTGCTTGACGGCAATTTCGGCGATCGTTTTGCCGGTATACGGCTTTTGCGCGGCGAGCATCTCATACATGACGATCCCGAGGGAATATATATCGCTTCTGGCGTCCGGATCCTCGCCGTATGCCTGTTCGGGAGCGATATAGTGGATGGAACCGATCGTCTCCGTACTGTCCTCGTTATGCTGATCCTCCAGCGCTGCAATTCCGAAGTCCGCGACCTTGATGGTTCCGTCCTTGAGAAGCATCAGATTCTGAGGCTTTATGTCTCTGTGGATGATGCCTCTCTCATGGGCATGAGAGAGAGCCTTTGCGATCTGCTTTGAAAAGTGAACGGTCTCTTTCCATGGCAGAGCGCCCTTTTTGTCCATATACTGTTTCAGTGTTATGCCTTCCACCAGCTCCATGACTATGTATTCCACATCGTCACTGTGGCTGACATCGTATACGGCAACAATATTCGGGTGCGACAGCATGGCGATCGCGTGGGACTCCGCCATAAAGCGGCGGCGAAATTCCTCATCCTGCGCAAACTCATCGCGCAGGATCTTGACCGCGACAAAGCGATTGAGGCGATGGCAGAACGCCTTATAGACAAAGGCCATACCGCCTATGCCGATAAGACTCTGTATCTCATATCTGTTATCAAGAAGTCTGCCGATATAGTATTCGTATTCTTTCATGAGTGAAACTCCATTCATGCCGTATAAAGCGCATCCCGGCGTGCTTACATCGCCGCTATCACTACCGTAACATTGTCGGGTGCTCCGCGGCTGAGCGCCTTGTCCATCAGTGCTCTGCACAGTGTCTCGGGGGTATGGTATTTTTCTGCACATTCGAGCATTTCGTCATCGCCGACGACGTTGGAAAGACCGTCGGAGCACAGCAGCAGCAGATCGTCGGAGCGGAGAGTAAACGTGAAAACGTCTCCCGCTACCGTCTCATCCGAGCCGATCGCACGGGTGATCACATTTTTCTGCGGGTGAGTTTTCGCCTGTTCCTTTGTTATGGCGCCCACATCTATAAACTCCTGAACAAGAGAGTGATCCTTTGTTATCTGCGTAACGACGCTTTTCCCGGGAGTCATCAGATATGCTCTGCTGTCTCCCACATTGATAATATACCCGTTTCCGTTGTTCTTAATCACGCCGCCGACAAGAGTCGTGCCCATGCCGCGGTAGGCTTCGTCAAAGCGGGAATATTCATATGCAACACCGTTTGCGTCCTCGCAGGCCTCTTTAAGAAGCTGGGGATAAGCAACGGCTCTCATCACACGTGAGGTGAGCTTTCCGTAAATATGGGATACAAACGCCTTGTTTGCGAGTCTGCTTGCAAAGCCGCCGGCCTTTGCCCCGCCCATTCCGTCACACAGCGCCACGATCAGGCAGTCACGTGCATCGCACTTTTCAATTATAAAGCTGTCCTGATTGTCTTTTCTGACAGCGCCTTTGTCCGTTAATCCGAAGCTTTTCATCCGTTGATCTGTTTTTCCTTATTCTGCATTTTTCTTCTGAGCTGACCGCAGGAAGCGTCCACATCAGAGCCGAGCTTGCGCCGGACGGTGATATTGACTCCCGCGTCCTCAAGTATCTTTATAAAAGCCTTCATGTGTCCCGCCGTTGAGGGCTGAAACTTTCTCTCTTCCACATGGTTGAGCGGTATGAGATTGACATGAGCGCCCACGGCAAGGGCACGCTTTGCGAGAAGCCTTGCGTGCATCTCGGTATCGTTCACCCCGTCGATCATGGCGTATTCAAAGGATATCCTTCTGCCCGTTTTTTCGTAGTACTTTTTGCAGCAGTCAATGAGCTGCTCAACCCCCCTGCCGCGGTTGGCGGGCATCAGCTTGGAGCGGGTCTCATCATCGGGGGCGTGGAGGGAAACGGACAGCGTAAGAGGCATATCCTGTGCCGCCAGATCGTCAAAGCGTTCCGTTATGCCGCAGGTCGAAAGGGAGATATGGCGCATACCGATGTTCATTCCCTTTTCGCAGTTGACGAGCCGGAGGAACTTCATGACATTGTCAAAATTATCAAGCGGTTCCCCTATCCCCATCAGTACGATATTGGAGATGCGCTTTCCGGAGTCTATCTGTGAAAACATAACCTCGTCAAGTATCTCGGAAGGCTCAAGGCATCTTACAAGACCGCCTATCGTGGATGCGCAGAAGGCGCAGCCCTGACGGCAGCCCACCTGAGACGATACACATACGGTATTACCGTGCTTATAGCTCATGACGACCGTCTCAACGGCATTGCCGTCTTTAAGCTCCCAGAGGTATTTTATCGTACCGTCGAGCTTTGAGACCTGCTTTGAGAGCACCTTCGGTCTGTATATATCATATTCGCTTTTTAGCTTTTCACGCAGCTCTTTCGACAGATTGGTCATCCCGTCAAAGTCGCGTATGCCCTTTCCGAGCCAGTCATACACCTGCGCTGCTCTGAATTTCGGCAGACCGAGCCGTATAAAATCCTCCGTCAGCTCATCGGGCAGCATTGATACTATATCTTTTCCCATTATCTTATCCTTATAAGCTTAGCTGCAAAAAATCCGTCCGTGCCTTCGACATTGGGCCAGAAGGTGTGCATTCCGTTTTCGGCTCTGACGCTCCCCGTCTCAAACGGGCACAGCCGGAAGAAATCATTTTCAGCGAGGAAGCGTTCAATAACGTCTTCATTTTCACATTTCAGCACCGTGCAGGTCGAATACAGAAGCGTTCCGTTTACTTTCACGTATTTTGAGACCGTTCGGAGGATATCGAGCTGTATGTCCGGAAGCTCATTAAGCTCGTTTTCCTTTTTGAAGCGTATCTCCGGCTTTTTTCCGATCACGCCCATTCCGGAGCACGGTACGTCGGCTATGACCGTATCAAAAGCACCGATAAACTCCTCTCTGACGGCTCTTGCATCGCTGCACTGTGTTTCAATAATATCTATGCCCAGTCTTTTTGCACCGTCCGAAATAAGCCTCAGCTTTTTTTCATGTATATCGCAGGAGATGATCTTTCCCGTATTTTTCATTTTTATGGCGGCGGCAAAGCTCTTCCCGCCGGGTGCTGCGCATACATCCAGCACCTTTTCGTTTTCCCTCGCATCCGCTATTTCCGCGGCAGTCCTTGCGGCAGCATCCTGCACATAAAAAAGCCCTTCATCAAAGCCCGGAAGAGACGTGATATTGCCTCCCGCAAGTTCAATGCAGCCGTGCGGACAGCCGCACACGGTATGCCCGACACCGTTTTCGGACAGAATACGCGAATACTCTTCAACCGAAAGTCTGAGCGTATTGACCTGAATGTAAATCCCGGAGGGTCTGTTGTTCGCGGCAAAAAACTTCTCCGCGAAGTCATAACCCTTTTCGCTGATAATCCTCTCCGCCAGCCATAGGGGATGACTGTATTTTACGGATAAATGTTCCGCAGTACCCTTATTCGGAATTTCCGGAAGGTCATCCTTGCTGTCGGCAATTTTGCGAAGCACCGCGTTTACAAGCCCCGCCGCTCTTGCGCAGCCCGCTGTGCGGCAGAGGGACACCGTCTCATTGACGGCGGCTCTTGCGGGGATCTTATCGAGAAACAGGAGCTGATAAACTCCGAGCCGCAGAATATCGTGCACCTTCGGCTCTATCTTCTTCACCGTGCAAAGGCACGATATATAGAAATCGCACAGCGTCCGGTTTTGAAGGACGCCTAAAACAATGTGCGAAGCCAGAGCCGCTTCACGTCTGTCAAGAGCGGCTTTTTTTATCGCCGCATCTATAACGGCGGCTGACCACGCACCGTCACGGCGGCATTTTTCAAGTGCTTCAAGGGAAGCTTCTCTGGCGTTCATACTCATTAAACCTTATTATTCTACCCTGATCTTATGACCTCTGAGGAAATCAGCCGCCTTCATGCGCTTTTTCCCCGGAGCCTGAATTTCCGTTATCATAACCGTCTCGCCGCTGCCGCAGGCTATCTCAATTCCTCTGTCACCGGCGTAAACTACGCTGCCCGCCTTCTTTTCGGTCTTAGTGTCCGTATATTCGGCGGCAAATATCTTATAGGTGTTTCCGTCTATCTCGGCTGTTGCCACCGGCCACGGCTGCAGCCCGTATATCCACTTGATGACGGAACGTGCCGTTTTACTGAAATCAATGGGGCTGTTCGTCTTGTCAAGCATCGTGACATAGGTAGCCTCATCATGGTTTTGAGGAATACTCGGTGCCGTGCCGTCCTCTATTGCTTTAAGGGTCTTATCAAGAAGCTCCGCGCCCATGAGCATGAGCCTGTCGAACAGCTCACCCGAGGTCTCAAGCTCGCCTATCTCGGTCTCATCGGTAAAGATAATGTCTCCCGCGTCCATATCGTGGGCAAGGTGCATGGTGGTAACGCCGGTGACCTTATCGCCGTTGAGAACAGCCCACTGTATGGGTGCCGCGCCTCTGTATTTAGGCAGGAGCGAGCCGTGCACGTTTATCGCGCCGTATTTCGGCAGGGCAAGAATATCGTCGGGCAATATCTTCCCGTATGCCACGACAACAAGAATGTCGGGTGCGAGCTGCTTTAACATTTCAAGCGCCGTACCGTCGCGCATCTTCACGGGCTGGAAGACCGGCAGATCAGCCTTCAGCGCCAGCTCCTTTACGGGCGAAAAGGTCATTTCCATTCCTCTGCCCTTCGGCTTGTCGGGCTGGGTGAACACGCCGACCACATCGTATTTTTCGTCAAGCAGTTTTTGAAGGGAGGCAGCGGCAAAATCCGGCGTTCCCATAAATACTATACGCATTACTTTTCTTCCTTTTCCTCGTCCGCCATCATCTGTTTTATTTCCTCGTCGGTAAGCATACGCTCGACCTTGGAGGTGAACATGATGCCCTCAAGATGATCTATCTCATGGCAGAAGCAGCGGGCAGTAAGCCCCTCGCCGTCATATTCGAACCATTCGCCGTTCCTGTCCTGTGCCCTGACCTTTACATTCATGGGACGTTTGACGATGCCGTATTTGTTGGGCTCGCTGAGGCAGCCCTCGGGTCCCTCCTGTTCTCCCTCGACCTCAAGTATTTCCGGATTTAAAAGCTCGATGACATACTCCTCATCCTCATTTTCAACATTAGTCTCCAGAACGACAACAGCGCGGCGCAGTACGCCCACCTGAGGTGCGGCAAGTCCGACGCCGCCGGATTTGAGCAGAGTCTCCTTCATGTCGTCAACAAGCTGGTGGATACGCGCATCAAATTTTGTTATCTCGCGGCTTTTCTTGTAAAGAGTCTCCTGTTCGGAGGTCAATACGGTTCTAAGTGCCATTATTATGACCATTCCTTTCTTTATTCTTTAAGGCACAAAATGACCATAAAAATGGAATGGTCATAATCTGCCATGTTTTTCGGTTGCCGCGCAAGCAGCGAGAAAAACGGCTTTTAATTTAAAGGTTGAACTTGTTTCAACCTTTCTCCTATTCAAGCATATTGGCGTCGGCATATATACAAACGCCCTTAAATCTTTTGTCTGTGCTGCATTCCATAACGATGCGTGAGATAAGAGCACGCATTTCCTTTTCATTTTTGCAGCTTATGCTCACCCTGTATCTGTATCGGTTGTTGACCTTCACGACGTTCAGCGGTGCGGGGCCGAGGATCATGCAGTCATTCCGCCCTTTCAGCATCGTGTCGAAAAAGCTTCGGATGTATTTCGCTGTCCGAACGACCGTATCCTCATTCTCACCGGTGGCCGTCACGGAATAGAGCTGCATGAAGGGCGGTGCGTTCTGCAGTCGCCGAAGCTCGATCTCTGAGGCATAGAAAGCCTCATAATCCTGACGGGCGCTGTTCACAATCGTCTCGTTTTCCGGCGTAAAGGTCTGTATCACGGCACGTCCCATCTTGCTGCCTCTGCCGCTTCGTCCGATCACCTGTGTCAGAAGGGAAAAGGTCCTCTCTCCCGCCCGGTAGTCTCCAGCGTAGAGGCTCTGGTCGGCCAGTACAACGCCCACGAGGGTGACGTTTTCGAAATTCAGTCCCTTCGTGACCATCTGAGTACCCACCATGATCGGGATCTTTTCTTCCCGAAATCGGCTGAAAAGCTGTTCATGTGAGCCTGTCGGAGCCACAGAATCCGTATCCATGCGCAATATCTCCGTATCGGGGAAAAGTCCCTTCAGCTCGTCCACGACCGCCTGTGTCCCCGCTCCCGAAAACGTAAGCTCTCCGCCGCAGTCCGGACAGGCATAGTCTGTGCGCCTGGAATAGCCGCAATAGTGGCACATCAGACGGTTGTTGCTGCCGTGATACGTAAGTGAGACGCTGCATCTCGGGCATTTATAGATAAACCCGCAGCACGGACAGCTTACGAGCTTGTTTGTGCCGCGTCTGTTGATGAACAGAATTGTCTGTTCGGAGTTTTCGATGTTTTTCGCTATCTCATCGCGCAGGAAAGTGCTTATATTCCCGGTATTTCCGTGCCGAAGCTCCCGCTTCATGTCGACTACCGTCACTTCCGGCAGAGCCATGGCATTGTAGCGGCTGTCCAGACGGAAAAAGCCGTATACTCCGTTTTCGGCTTTATAGCGGCTAACGACCTCCGGGGTCGCCGATCCCAGCAGCAGAAGGCAGTTTGCTTTCGCACAGCGGAATTTGGCGATCTCTTTTGCGTCATAGCGCGGGTTGTTTTCCGAACGGTAGGTCTCCTCCTGCTCCTCATCGATGATGATAAGCCCTAAGTTTTCTGCGGGGGCGAATATCGCGCTTCGCGTACCGATGATCACATGGGCTTTCCCTGCCTTGATGCGTTTCCATTCGTCATATCTCTCGCCGGTCGACAGGCTGCTGTGCAAAACGGCGATGTCATTTCCGAAGTAGGAGGAAAAAGTCTTTATCATCTGCGGAGTGAGCGCGATCTCCGGCACGAGCAGGATCGCCGAGTGCGCAAGCTCAAGCTGGCGGCGGATAAGGTGGATATAAACGCTCGTCTTGCCGCTGCCCGTCACGCCTTGCAGAAGTGCGGCAGCGCCCTTTCCGCTCTCGGCAAGAGCGGAGATACCTTCAAAGGCCTTTTGCTGAGCTTCGTTGAGAATCGGCAGCGGTTCCGTTTCGCCGGCAAAGACCTCGGGGCGGCGATAGACCTCACGCCTGTACAGCTCAACGATCTCCGCCTTTTTCAGCGCCAGCAGCGACGGACGCTTTGCACCGGCAAACCGGAGCAGCTCACTCGACGGAAGTGTCTCAAAGCTGCACAGCAGGTCAAGTATCCCCGATTGCTGCGGTGAACGCCGGCGTTTCTTTTCGGATAGATCCACGGCGTCCTCGGTCGTCACGGCCAGACGCGCCATCTCGACAGTCTTGTCTTTTACCCGTCTGTTTCCCTCGTCATTAAACCACAGTCCCGCCGGAAGCATGGCTTTGACAGCCTCATACACCGTGCAGAAGAACCTTTCACGCATGAAAAGGGCAAGCCTCACCTGCTCCTCGCTCAAAACGGGGCCCCTGTCGGGCAGGGAAATAATGCTTTTGAGCTTACCGTATTCGCTTGCTTCGGACACGGCAAGCACTATGCCCTCGCTGCGCCTGTTTCCCTTCCCGAAAGGGACGAATACACGCATCCCGACGCATACGTCATCGCGCATCTCAGCCGGAATGAGATAATCGTATGGCTTGTCTATCCAGTATGTGGCGGCAGAGACCGCTGTTTTTGCGATTTTTTCAGTCACTATACACCACCTGTTCCGAGGCGAGAGGATTTGTGTGAGTTAATGCTACTGCCATTGAGTTTGGAGTTGTTGAAGTGTG
>JAUNND010000038.1 GCA_030531595.1 Eubacteriales bacterium
AAATTCGACAGACGAACTCAAATCTTCGGTCTCACATCATTGACTAATGTACAAATACAATTTAACCGTTTTGTTAACAATTTCTTGATGTATTGGCTCGGCTATGTGATAAAATCATTTAATAAAATCTTTTTTCAAGGTGAGCCAATGAGAGAACGTATTGCAAGATTTATGGCGGGAAGAAACGGCAACGATCAGTTTAACATGGCGCTGCTGATTGCGGCGGCAGTCTCCCTGCTTCTGGGAAGTATTCTGCGTGGAAGCATCGGCGGACTGTTCACGCTGCTCGTCCCTGTGCTGCTGATATACTCCTACTTCCGTATGCTCTCAAGGAATATCTATAAGCGGCAGGAGGAAAACGGCAAATATCTCCGCCTGAGATACAAGCTCATATCAAGGTTCAACGTTCTCAAGGAAAGATGGAAGCAGCGCAAGGATTACAAGTTCTTCACCTGCCCGAGCTGTCACGCCGCTCTGCGCGTACCCAGAGGTCGCGGCAAAATAAAGATCGTCTGCCGCAAATGCGGAAACTCCTTTGAGGGCAGATCCTGATGTTCGGCTATCTTGTCGCCGATCTGCGTATGCTCAGCGAGGAACAGACGGCGCGATACAAAGCCGTCTACTGCGGGCTGTGCAGAACGCTTATCTCGCGTTACGGCAGAACGGCGGGGCTGACGCTCAACTATGACCTCACCTTTCTCATTCTCCTTTTGAATTCTCTCTATGAGCCGGAGGAATCGAGCGGTGAGGAAAAATGCATCCGTCATCCGATCGACGCCCATACATGGGTCACAAGCGAAATGACGGAATACGCCGCCGACCTCGATCTTATGCTCGCCCGACTCAAGTGTCTTGACAACTGGGCCGACGACAGGAGCCTTATATCACTTGCCGGGGCAAAGCTCTTTGAAAAGGGCAGCATCGCCGCTGCCGAAAAACATCCGCGTCAGTTTAAGGCGATGAAAGACTCCATCCATAAGCTGTGGGAGCTTGAAAACAGCGGCAGTGAGGACATCGACGAGAGCGCCGCCGCTTTCGGAGAGCTGATGGGACAGTGCCTTGTGTACCGTGAGGATCGTTGGAGCGGCGACCTTTACGCGATGGGTTCGGCTCTCGGGAAGTTCATATATATAATGGATGCGGTCATGGATCTGGACGCCGATATGCACCGCGGCAGATATAATCCGCTTTTACACCGATACGGACTTGACAACGAGCAGAGGTTTCGTGATATACTGAAAATGCTGCTGTCTGAGTGCGTATATTATTTTGACCGCCTGCCGCTCGTGCAGGATACCGACATACTGAAAAACATACTCTGCTTCGGATTGTGGCAGCAGTTTGATGCCAAATATGTTGAGAAAGGGCGCTCTGATGTATAAGGACCCCTATCAGGTGCTGGGCGTTTCGCCAAGCGCCTCCGATGACGAAGTAAAAAAAGCATACCGCGATCTGGCCAAGAAGTACCATCCCGACCTTCACCCGGACGATCCGAAGGCTGCGGAAAAGATGAACGAGATAAACGCAGCATACGACGCCATAAAGAGCGGGAACACGCAGCAGAGCTACGGCAGCAGCTACGGTTCATCCTCGCAGAGCTACGGAAGCTGGTACAGCGATTTCAACAGCTGGGCAAACGGCGGCGCAAGAGGGCAGAGCGAACGGAGCGAGTACACCGCCGCGAAGAATTATATCCGCAACGGTATGTATAAAGAGGCGCTCAACGCCCTGTCCGGCGTGCCCCTTACCGAGAGAGACGGCAAGTGGTACTATCTCAACGCAGGCGCGAATATGTATATGGGCAACAAGATCGCAGCCATGGACTCGGCACAAAAGGCAGTGGAGATAGAGCCGGACAATGAGGAATACAGACGGCTTCTTTCCCAGCTTCAGCGGGGCGGGGATTATTACGACAGCTACACCACCAATGTCACGTCCGGTCTGGGCTTGGATGTGAGCAGACTGTGCATCCCTCTGTGTGCGCTGAATATGTGCCTTGGCTTTCCGTGCGGCAGATTTTTCTGCTGTATATAATAATGTGGGGACGGTTCTTTCCGGAAGAACCGTCCCCACTGTCACATTATCGCGTCATGGCTTTTGCGATGAGCTGCTGTCCCTCTTTGGAGCGGAGCACTTCAACGACCGTTTCGCGCACAAGGGCCTTGAACGCATCGCTTCTGAGCAGCGCCGTAAGAGGCGCCGTGTCATTATTGCCGCTCTCGGCGGTGGCAACGACAGTCTTTTTCTGCGGCTTTATCTCAACGACCGGCTCGTCATCGGGCACATTGCCGGAAAGCCAGTTGTCCATAGTCGTCGGGTCGTTCGACTCGCCCCGCAGATACTCGACCGACACGCCGAAATACTCCGCCATCTTTTTCTGCTGTTCCTGATTGGGAGTCAGTCTGCCTGTTTCAAACTTTTCTATGGATATTTTGGGGAAGCCCAGCGCCGCCGCCATTGCGGGGCGGCTGATGCCCTTTTTGCTGCGCAGCTCCTCTATTCTCTGAGAAATGGAAGTCATTTTCTGTTCTCCTTTGCGGTATTGATCACATCAGATTATACCAATACATTTTCCGCAAATCAAGAATTGTCGGTCGAAAAAACGATGCCCCGAAAATTCGGGACATCGTGCTTTTTTAGGAAACGCTGATTAATTCGCCGAGAGCAGATGCCGAGAAAATTTGTGTTCTGACGACGGCACTTTTTCGCAGGAATACTTTGTGTATTTCAAGGAAAAGTGACTAAGTCAGAGCGCAAATTGTCCGGCAGATGCCGAAGGTGAATTAGTCAGCGTTTCCTTTATCCGTGATATTCGCCGGTGGCGGAATTGATAGTCACATAGGGAACGATCTTTCCTTCATGAACGACATATGCCTGATAGTAGCCGTCGCCCAGGTCCTGATAGTGATCGACGGTCGCGCCGTAGAGACTGTAAAGCTCGGCTTCAAAGGCGGCCTTCCACGGCGCCTTGACAGCGCCCTTTATCTCGCCGAGGGGGATAACTCCCGCGACAGGAATGTTCAGCAGTGCTCCGGCGGATATGTTGGGGAAGCCTACGGACGGATTGAGCTTTTTCAGCGTATCAAGAGCCTTGTTGTATTCAAGTCCGAAGCCTTTGCAGATAGAGGCTGCGGTATCGCCGGATTGTACCTTATGCGAAACGACAGTATAATATATACCGTTTTCAAATATCAGATCGGTGGGCAGAAGAAGGATCTTCCCGGTAGAGATATGGTTGAAATCAGTCAAACCGTTGAGGGAGAGGATCAGATCGGAATAGTCCTCAAACTTTATTCCCCATTCGGAGAGCAGGTTTTTGATGTTGTCGTTTTTCTGTACCTTATATTCGGTAAGGTAGTAGAGCGCCGTATCGCCGAGAGACACCTTTTCCATGTTGCCCGCGACAAGCAGCTTTTTTTCTTCCTTTGCCTTTTCTTTATCCGCTTTTTTAAGTCCGAGAGCGATGCTCAGTTCGTCGGCAGCTTCAAGCGATACGGGCAGCACTAAAGTGTCGTCTGCCTTGAGGTTTATCAGCTTCGCTTCATCGGAAAAGCCGTTGAGCTTCATGAGCAGATCTTTATATGTCTTGTAGCCGAAGCCGAGATTGCTGCACAGGGAATAGAGCGTGTCTCCCTTTTCCACTGTGACGGTAACGACCCTGTTTCCCATTTCAACACCCGCGACCATGACAGCCGGAACGGAGTTCGGATCGTTCTTCAGAGCATTCAGATATCCTTCCGCAGCCACGCCGCTGGCGGGCAGAGCGAGCTTCTGACCGGCCTTGATGCCGGTGAGACGGCTTTCATCGGCAAAGCTGTTGAGGCGCATGATGACCGCATTAAATCTCTCGCTGCCGTAGCCGAGGCTCTGACAAAGAGAATATACCGTGTCGCCTTCCTTCGCGGTAACGATAACTACCGTATCATCGGCAGCGGCATTGACGCCGAGAGACGCAAAAAGCGACACCGCCATAATTAATATAAGTAAGAATGCTGTAATGCGTTTTTTCATTTTCTCAGTCTCCTTAGGGGGGTCTTGGTTATGTTGACCATTGTAACACTAATGTAACTAATTTGCAAGTATTTTTTATCCATTCTTCGAGAGAAAATCTGCCTGTATTTTAATTGACGACATTTGCCCGTAAAAGTTTCCGGTACGTCCGCTGTTTCGGGCAATAGTCACAAAATACAATTTTCTTTCCTGTAAAAGCATATAAAACAGGAGTTTTTGTTAAAATCTACAATTCGCTTAAAATTAATATTTGTTAAGTTTGCGTTCATAATGAGTTCATATTTATGCTGTATGTTAATTACGTAACATACAGCGGTATTTTGTGGAAAAGTGCCGTGAAATGTCAATTATTAAAATCAAGGAGAAACAATCAATGAAAAAACTTATTGCAGCTATCCTTATGGTTTGCATGGTTCTGTCTCTCTGCGTTTTCGCAAGTGCAGAAGCTGAGTACAAACTGGGCTTAGGCGTATCCCTGAACATGAACAGCTCCAAGAGCGAGCTGGCACAGGTAGACGCTACCCTCGCAGGTGTCGTTCTCGACGCTGAGGGCAAGATCGTTGCCTGCCGCATCGACTGCGTACAGGACAAGATGGACATCGTTGACGGCGAAGTCGACACCGCAAAAGAGTTCAAGACCAAGATGGAACTCGGTGATGACTACAACATGGTCAAGTTCTCCGCTCCCGGTGCTTGCATTGCCGAGTGGTACGATCAGGCCAAGGCATTCGAGGCATACGTTGTCGGCATGACCGGTGACGAGGTTGCCGCTATCGAGACCGTTCTCAACGAGGAAGGTCACAATGTTGCTACCGACGAGGCTCTCCTCGCAGGCTGCACCATTTCCATCGCTGATTTCAAGGAAGCCGTTGTAAAGGCCTGCGCCGATGAGCAGGGCACCACCTTCACAACCGACGGCGAGTTCACTCTGGGCGTTGCAGCAAACTCCACCGCTGACGAGTCCGTTGCAGCTACCGATGACGAGGACGGCGTTGTAAAGATGTACTCCGAGTACGCAGCAGTCGTTGTTGACGGCAACGGTGTTGTTCTCGCAGCTCTGACCGATGCTACCCAGCCCCAGATCGCCATTGATGTTGACGGCGAGATCGTTGAGACCAAGTTCGTTGCCACCAAGAGAGAGCTCAAGGAAGACTACAACATGGTCAAGTTCTCCGCTCCCGGCGCCTGCATCGCTGAGTGGTACATCCAGGCTAAGGCATTCACCGATTTCATAGTCGGCATGACCGCAGCTGACATCCTCGCAATGGATACCGTTGTCAACGAAGAAGGCCACCAGGTCAGCACTGACGAGACCCTGTTCGCCTCCTGCACCATTTCCATCGGCGGCTTCCAGGCAGTTCTCGCAAAGGCAGCAGACAACGCACGCTAATCGGTAAATATCCCGGGAGATGAAGAAATTGAAAATTAAATCTGTCCTTGGCTTGCTTCTGGCGGCGGTAACGGCGTTTTCGCTGACTGCCTGTGCAAGTCCCGCACCCGCCAAGACCGAGCCGCAGGGAAAGGTATATTTTTCATATTTCGACACCGTCTCCTATGTATACAGCTACGCTGGAGACACGGCAGAGCAGTTTAACGACCGCTCTGCCGCGGTTTCGTCTATTCTGAGCGACTACCACAGGCTTTTTGACATCTATAACGAGTATACCGACACGGTAAATCTCTGCACGGTGAACAAAAACGCCGGCGGTGAGCCTCTTAAAGTGGATGAAAGACTCATTGAGTTTCTCAAATACGCAAAGGAGCTTGCAGAGCTTACCGAAGGCGCGATGGATATAACTCTCGGAAGCGTACTGAATATCTGGCACATTCACCGCGAGGAAGCCTCGGAAGACCCCTCAAAGGCATCCGTGCCCGATATAAAAGAGCTGAAAAAAGCCTTTGAGCATACCGGCTTTGAGCTTCTTGAAATAGACGAGGCAAACTCCACCGTCCGCATTACCGACCCGAAGGCTTCCCTCGATGTGGGCGCACTCGGCAAGGGCTACGCCACCGAAAAGGCGGCACAGTATCTTGAAAGCATCGGCGCATATGGCTACGTGCTCAATATCGGCGGCAACGTCCGCGCAATAGGCACAAAGCCGGACGGCAGCAAATGGGTGACTGCGATAAGAAACCCTGACATGAGCGCCGAGGACTACGCCATGAAGATAAATATCTCCGACCTGTCATGCGTGACATCGGGCGTGTACGAGCGTTTCTTCACCGTAAACGGCAGACAGTATCACCACATAATCGACCGCGACACGCTTTTCCCCGCCGACTACTTTGCGTCTTTGACGGTGCTTACTAAAGACAGCGGCCTTGCGGACGCGCTTTCCACCGCACTTTTCTGTATGAGCTATGAGGACGGAAAGGCGATGGCTGAGAAGATCGGCGGCGTGGAGCTTATTTGGATATATCCCGACGGCGAGATAAAGTATACCGACGGCGTTGAGGATATGATAGTTAAACAGTGACAGAATAACGGTAGGTTTGCGCCTGCCGGTTTCTGCGTATTTTCCGCATTCATTTTTGGTTCATTCCTTACGGGCGGGGGCTGCCACCCGCCGTAAAAGGGGGGCGGCGCGCCCAAGCCCCCGCCCTGCAGATATTGAAAATTTATACATACAACAGGCAGCGAGAGCTGCCAAGAGAGAGAAGGAGGTCAGTGTAAATGAGTCTTTTCGGAAGCATTTCAGCACTGAAGTTACCCCATTATAAGGGAACAGCTGCCTGTGCCGGTGTGCGTGTTGCACCTCCCGCAGAGGTTCTGCTCCCTATGACCATGCACTCCGGCGGCGCCGCAGTGCCCGTAGTTGAAGTCGGTCAGCACGTCTATCTCGGACAGCTTATCGCAAAAGAGGACGGAAGAAATTCCTCCAACATCCATGCCTCTGTTTCCGGTACCGTCAAGGCTATCGAAGACTATGAGCAGGAAAAGGGCAGAAAGGTCCAGGCCATCCGCCTTGAAAGCGACGGAAAGATGGAGAAGGATCCCTCTATCGCTCCCCCCGAAATTCACGACCTTGACAGCTTCCTCAATTCCCTGCACGACAGCGGCATCGTCGGTCTCGGCGGCGCTGCATTCCCCCTCTGGGGCAAGCTTGACGCGGCTCGCAAAAGCCACATCAAGACCGTTCTCGTAAACGGTGCCGAATGTGAGCCCTTCATCACCAGTGACCACCGCACAATGCTCGACAATACCGACCTTATCGTCAAGGGCGTTGAAATTCTCCGCGAGTATCTCAAATCCGAGGAATTCATCATCGGCATTGAGGAAAACAAGCCCGACGCCATCGACAAGCTCAGAAACGCCTTTGCGGACAAGCCCTATGTCAATGTGAAGCCCCTCAAGAGCGTATATCCTCAGGGCGCAAAGCAGCTGTTGCTGTATAACGGCGCAGGTCTTGTTGTCAAGGAGGGTCAGCGCCTTGCCGCCCTCGGCTGCATCATCATCAATATTACCACCCTTACAAAGATGGCAGAGTTCGTCACCACAGGTATGCCTCTTGTGGAACGCTGCCTCACCGTTGACGGCTCCGCAGTCAAAGAGCCGAAAAACCTCATCGTCCCAGTGGGTACTCCCGTGCGTTACCTGCTCGAGCAGTGCGGCGGCGCGAAAGCTCCCGTCGGCAAGCTGATATTCGGCGGTCCCATGATGGGCAAGACCGGCTATTCCCTCGACCAGCCTATCGTCAAGGCAAGCAACGCCGTTGTTCTTCTCAGCGAGAAGGACGCAAAGGCTCTGGAGCCTACCGACTGCATCCACTGCGGTCGCTGTGACGATACCTGCCCTCTCGGACTCAATCCCAAGGAGTACTCCAGAGTTCTGGAGGAGGTCGACGATGCTGACGAGCAGTATCGCATCCTCGAAAAGGAACACATCCTCACCTGCATGGAGTGCGGCTGCTGCTCATACGTCTGCCCCGCACACCGTCCGCTCGTTGAGAACAACCGCAAGGCAAAAGGCATCGTAAAGAAAGTGCGTGCAGCACAGAAGGAGGCCGCAGGAAAGTAATGGAAAATCTGATTATCGCTTCCTCTCCCCATATCCGTACCAAGGACAGCGTCCGCGGCATTATGCTGGACGTTATCATCGCCCTTATCCCCGCGACCGTCGCTGCCGGTATAATCTTCGGCGGCAAGGCGCTGGCACTGTGCGCCGTGTCCATCGTCACCTGTGTCGCTGCCGAGTATCTCTTTAATCTGATTGTCGGCAAAAAATGCACTATCGGCAATCTGAGTGCGGTCCTCACGGGTCTGCTTTTAGGTCTTAATCTGAGCACCAATGTCGAGCTGTGGCAGTGCGCCATCGGTGCCGTCGTTGCTATCGTTATAGCAAAGGGTCTTTTCGGCGGTATCGGCAAGAACTTTGCAAACCCTGCAATCACCGCCCGCGTGTTCATGATAATAGCGTTCTCCACCGTTGCAGGCGGTGCCGCTCCCGCTGTTGTGGACGTGGTATCCTCCGCAACTCCCCTTGAAATGATGGCGGCCGGTAATGATGCTCTGCCCACGCTCGGTCAGATGCTTCTCGGCGTCCACGCCTCCGGCGCGGTCGGCGAGACCTGCATTGTCGCTCTCGTTCTCGGTTACATATATCTGTGCGCCCGCCGCGTCATCAAGTGGTATGTTCCCTTCGGCTTCATCGCGACCGTGTTTGTGCTGAGTCTCATTATCTCCGGCGACGGCAGCTACGCACTTTACCAGACTCTCGGCGGCGGCGTGTTCCTCGGCGCTATCTTCATGGCTACCGACTATGTATCCACTCCGCTCACCAGCCGCGGCAAGCTCGTGTTTGCCATCGGCTGCGGCGTGCTGACAGTTATCATCCGCCACTGCTTTGCCTACCCCGAAGGCGTATCCTTCTCCATCCTCATCATGAACATTCTTTCTCCCTATATTGAGAAGTTCACCGCAAATAAGGTTCTGGGAGGTTGATAGAGATGAATAAAAACTTTTCTGCCATTATTGTTGCGGCTGTTCTGGTCGTTATCCTCGTTTTCGCAAACATCGGCGTGAACAATGCCACCGCTCCCGTTATCGAGGCTAACAACGTCGCCGCCGCCGGTGCGGACCTTATCGAGCTTATGCCCGATGCTTCCGGCTTCACTCCGCTCTACTCCGCATCCTTAGAGGAAAACACCATTCCCACCGTTCCTGAGACCGTTACCGCAGTATATCAGGAAAACAGCGGTTTAGGTTATGTCATAAAGCTCTCCACCTGCCAGGGCTACACCAAGGAGCCTATCGAGTTCACGGTCGCCATCGGTGCTGACGGTCTTATCTCCAACGTGAGACTTGACGCTTACCCCGAGACCAAGGACTTCGGCAAGGAGACCTATCCCCAGACCTACATCGGTCAGGACTCCGCACTGGGCGGCGTTGAGCTTGTCTCCGGTGTCACCTTCTCCTCCTCCGCTTTCAGAAACGCCGTTATTGACGCTTTCTCCGTGCTGACCGAAAACGGTCTTGTTGCCGCCGGTCAGAAGAGCGACGAGCAGATTTTGACCGAGCTTATCACCTTCAATCACACCGGCTTTGTCTACAACGGAAATCTTCAGCTTGAGGAAATCGCCGTTTCCGGTGAGCATATCACCAACGGTTTCAGAGCACTCAACGATTCCGGCGTTGCATACTACATGAACGACAACGGCACTGTTTACCTCGCTCTTGTCAACAACTCTCTGTGCTGCAAGCTCTTTGATCTCAGCGGCGCCGAGGTCGAAAATGACGCACTGAAGGAAGAGGCGGTCAGCGCGGCAGCCTCCGTATTTACCGAAAAGGACAACACAAAGAGATTTAAGAAGCTCACCTCCAAGGAAGCAAGCTTTGAGCCTCTGAGCCTTGACGGTATCTTCACCACCGTCACCGAAGCCTACACCATCACCGATGCGGGCAATACCTACTACGGCTTCACCTCCGCCGCATACGCCTATGGCAATCAGCCTGTCAATTACTACTATGTCATTGACGAAAACGGCGCGATCTACGGCATGAACGCCGAGGACTTCTTCCTTGAGGAGGATTACTTCACCGGCAAGCCCGATCTGGACAAGGGCGCATACAAGGACGGCTTCAAGGGTCTGACCATCAATGACGACCTTGATACTCCCTGCGTCATCACCGGCGCTACCATGTCCACAAATGCAGCCAAGATCTCCGTGCGTGATGCACTCGCCGCCTTTGAGTCTGTAAAGAATGCAGGAGGTGTAAAGTGATGGAAAACAAGAAAGAATTTGCTGTCAACCCCACCGTGCTTATGCTTTTAGGTGCAACCTTCGCCCTCACCGCGACCGAGAATGTTATCTCCGCACTTTATGTCGGTATCGTTGTCACTGTCGTAACTCTTATCTCTCAGATAGTTATTTCTATCCTGAAGAACGCTCTTAACAAAAACGGTCAGTTCGCTGTCACCATGCTGCTCACCGCAGGTCTTGTCTCCATCGTTGAGATGCTCAGCAAGGCATATCTTCCGCAGGTATACTCCATGGTCAGCGTGTATGTTTCCCTGCTTGCCGTAAACCTCATCACGCTTTACCGCTGTGAGGAAAGCGCAATGGTCAGAGGCGTCGGAGCCGCCGCGGCTGACGCACTTGTCAGCGGTCTGTGCTTCACTCTCTGCCTGTTCGTGATAGCGTTTGTGCGTGAGGTATTCGGCGCGGGCAGCTTTGCCGGCAACGCCATCTCCGTTCTCAGCGGTCACACCGTCCCTCTGCTCGTCAAGAATGCGGGCGGCTACATGATCTTAGCCTTTGTCATGGCTATCGCAAACGCCATCTTCCCCGCAGAGCGTGTCAGCTTCGGTGAAGGTCTGGTCGCAAACGCTGTCTTTGACGGCAATGTAAAGGAGGACAGATAAAATGAGCGAAAACGTGTTATTTGCCCTGTTTGTTACAAGCATCCTCTCCGGCAATATTGTTCTTCAGCAGCTTTACGGCGCTGCACCCTTCCTCGGCTTTGCAAGCAAGAGCAAGGGTATCACCGCAATGGGCGCGATAGTTTCAGCCGTTCTTGTCGCCTGTGTGGTTGCATCCTATCCCCTGTGCAAAGCTCTTGATAATGCGGGCATGGGCTATCTGAACATCATGGCGATCGTCGCCGTTGTTCTGGCTCTTGTATTCGTGTTCGAGGGTATCGCAAAGGGTTCCGGCATGAAGCTCGGCGTATATCTCCCGCTTATCGCCTTCAACAGCGCGATTCCCGCCGCCTGCATCGTCTGCTCCACCGCAGGTCTTACCTTTGAGACCGCTTTTGTACAGGCAGTCGGCATGGGTCTTGGCTACTGGCTCAGCCTCTACCTCATCAACGGCGTGTACGCGAGAATAGACATGAAGTCCGTTCCCAAGGCGTTTCGCGGTCTGCCCATCATCGTCATGGCAGCGGCTATCCTCTCCATGGCAATGTACGCTTTCAAGTAATTTATAAAAACATAAGACCCTGTAATTGTTTTCGATTACAGGGTCTTATGTATTTGAAAGGGAAAGGGAAAAAATTTGTAAAAAGACTTGCAAACGCCGGCATAGTATGATACACTACTTTTTGCGTCTTGTAACTATGCTTTACGCACAATCAAGGCAGCATTTGAATGAGGAGATTTGTACCCATGAAGGAAGGAATCCATCCTAAGTACCAGCAGACCACCATTAAGTGCGCTTGCGGCGCCGTCATCGAGACCGGCTCCACCAAGCCCAACATTACTGTTGAAATTTGCTCCAAGTGCCACCCCTTCTACACCGGCAAGCAGAAGCTGGTCGACACCAGCGGTCGCGTTGATAAGTTCAACAAGAAGTACGGTCTCAAGTAATCAGTTTATATCTGATGAAAATAAAAAATGCAGAGTCAAAACGACTCTGCATTTTTTATTTGTCGGAAATTACTTCGATAAGAGCGTGGGGACTACTTCCTGAGCCACGAGTACTTCGCCGCAGACCTCGCAGTGGGAGCCTTCTGTCAGACCGGTTTTAAGGGCAGTGGGTCTGACTTCCTTGTCGACGGCTTCCTTATGTCCGAGAGCGGAAAGCTCAAACTGCTCGGTGAGTACCTTGCCGCAGGTCTCGCAGTGAGCGCCGGCGGTAAGTCCGGTCTCGGTGCAGGTGGGAGCGACCTTTGCGTCAACAGCGATCTTATGTCCGAGGGCAGCGAGCTCAAACTGCTCGGTAAGTACCTTGCCGCAGGTCTCGCAGTGAGCGCCGGCAGTAAGTCCGGTCTCGGTGCAGGTGGGGGCGACCTTTGCGTCAACAGCGATCTTATGTCCGAGGGCGGGTACGGCTTCCTGAGCCACGAGCACTTCGCCGCAGACCTCGCAGTGCTTTCCTTCGGTCAGACCTTCCTCGGTGCAGGTGGGTTCAACGGCTGCATCAACAACTTCCTTGTGACCGAGAGTGGGGACAGCTTCCTGGGCGACCAGAACTTCGCCGCAGACAGAGCAGTGCTTGCCTTCGGTCAGACCTTCCTCGGTGCAGGTAGGTTCGACGGCTGCATCGATCTCCTCGGTATGTCCGAGAGCCTCACCTTTGACCTCGCCGCATTTTGAGCAGATTTCAGGTTCGGTGCATGTAGCGGGCAGATAATCGTGCTTGACACAGCAAGCGCTGAGGGTAAAGAGCATTGCCAGAAGCAGAAAAACTATTGCTATGCGTTTCATGTATTTCCTCCTGAAAATTTATTCTGAGTCACAGATACTATATCACACATGGGCTGCAAATATCAACAAATAATTCATGTATTTTCCGGTTTTTTTCATATATATTCTACGCAGACGGAAATGCAGCTTATACTCCGGTGTATTATTAGTTCAGATATTCTTCCAGTGTAATTGCGCGTGTCATGATCTCTTTCGCGCTTATTCTCCCCACATAACGGTAATGCCACGGTTCATAGATGATGCCGGTCAATTCGCTGCTCCCGTTCGGGTAGCGCAGAATAAATCCGTATTCCTCGCAATTCTCCATCAGCCACTTCTGTGTGGGCGTTTTCTCCTGCTCGGAGTCGAGGTAGGGATAATTGAAATCTATGATATCCACCGCCAGACCGAGCTGATGCTCGCTCGTTCCCGGGATCGCAACGGACTGCGCCGCAACGGTCGGTGCATCCTCCTCGCTCACGCCCTCTGCGATGAGCCGGTATATTTTATTATTATAGAGCTCCTGCTGGTATTGCTGTGTACGGTACGCAGAGCACAGGACTGCGGGGTTTCCGGCGGCGCGGCAGTCGGCAAGCATCCGGCTGAGAGCCTCCGCGCAGCGGACATCCACGCTGTACCCATCCTCAACAACTACAAGCTCCGGCACATAGCCCTCCGGGATCGTATTCCATGGATTTACAAGCGTAAGAAGCTGCCCGTAATTGTCCTTAATATATTCTTTTACCGCCTTATGCACAGCTTCGTCGGCAGAGTGCCGATCTTCCGTCGTGATCTCCGCGGAAGGCAATGTGCAGATACCGTACACGAGTGACGCCGAGTCTCTTATCTCGATCGGCGGTATCTCCTCGACCTTTATTATTCTGTGCCCGTTGACATATGCGAGGATCATGCCGACAAGCAGCATCTCGACAGCCGCCATCAGGCTGATGATCCTTCTGAGAGTTTTAGAGACCATAATCCACCTGTTTAATAAAGGAGCTGTACCAAAATACAGCTCCTCAGTTTACATCAGTCTTTTTCGTTCGCCCAGGGATTGTAATATACGGGAGGCAGGATGTCATAGTTCTTTTCCGCACCGCAGACGGAGCAGCGGTAGAAGGGATAGCTCTGCTTATTGTTCCAGTGTGCCGCTTCCCAGCACAGCGCCCATTTGTGGATATGCTCCGTGCAGTCGGCATGATCCGGGTTATCCTCGCAGATATAGTGACCGCAGACAAGCAGATGTGGTATACCGCCCTGCTCCCCACCGCACTTTGAGCAGACGGAGCTGAGGACTCCGCCTTCTGCGGTGACTGTATATTCATCAAATGTGTTGCCGTCCTTGTCGGTAACGGTAATGACCGCCTCGCCGTCACCGGTGGCGTGAAATCTCTCGGGATTGTCTATAAAAACAATATTGGGGTCGCTCGTGGTATAGGTCATGTCGAGATTGGTCGTGAGATTCTGCCCGACGACCGTGAAAAATCTGTCGGCATAGTCAAGATCGATATTCATGCTCGTGTAACCTTCTCTGCTCTGAACAGAGGTTTCAAGAAGCGTGAACAGCTTTGCGATCGCAAAGCCTGCAGTTGACTGGGTCGTTTTTTCTCCGTTTTCAAAAACTTCTCTTGTCTCGGGGGTGATGACCATGTTAAAATGGCGGGTCTCACTCTCCGCAAAAGCAGGGACGGTCAGCGCAAAAAGCATTATGACCGCAAGAAGAGCTGCAAAAAACTTTTTCATATTTAATCTCCTGTTTTATTTAATCTCCTGTTTATGGATTTCATTTATTATAGCACCCGCCACACTCAAATGTCTACTTTTTTTTAACTTTTTTTGAAAGAAACCGCCTTGAATTCCCGATATACCTTTACCGCAAACGGTATGGCAAGAACAAACGCGAAAACGTCGGCAAGCGGCTGAGCCAGATATACGCCCCAAATCGGCTGCTCAAACAGGCGCGGCAGAATGAGAACGATGGGGATAAACAGAATTCCCTGTCTTGACGCGGCAAGAACCGTAGCACCGACGACCCGTCCCATGTTCTGATACATCATATTTGTAATGGTCGTGACCGAATTGAGCGCAAACACGATGCACTGCATACGCATGGCGACTGTGCCGAAAGCAATAACATCGACGTCATCGCGGAAGATTGCCACAAGGTCACCGGCGAATATATATCCTATCGCGCTCAATATCAAAAGAAAGGCCGCCGAGACCTTGCTGCAATACTTCCATCCCTTCCACACTCTGTCATATTTGCCCGCGCCGTAATTGAAGCCGCAGACCGGCTGAAAGCCCTGTCCGAAGCCGATCAGGGCTGAATATACGAGCATCATGATCTTACCGACGATGGAGAAGGCGGCAATGGATTCCTCCGCAAGCGATACCGCGACGGCGGCTCCGGCGGCGGTGTTGAGGCATAATGTGGAGAGGCTGGTAAGCCCCTGTCTGAAAAGTGAGGGGAGACCGCCGACACAGATATTTTTGAAGAAAAACAGCTTTGGCGTGAAGTTTTTCAGCTTTATTTTCAGATTGTCGCTGCGCAAGGTTCCGATATAGAGTATGGAGCAGCTTATGATCTGACTGATCATCGTTGCCATCGCCGCGCCTCTGACCTCCATATGGAAGCCGAAAATAAACAGAGGGTCAAGACCGCAGTTGAGCACCGCTCCCGATACAAGCCCGATCATCGCAAATACCGCGTTGCCCTGGAAGCGGAGCTGATTGTTCAGCACGCACGAGAGCGACATAAACGGTGCGCCTATCAGAATAAACATGAGATAGTCACGGGCGTAGCCTACCGTCTTTGCGTCGACCATGCCCTCTCTCGCGCCGAGTATATACAGCAGCCCGTTGTTGAAGGCGAAACCGCACGCTGTCAGAACAAGACCGAAAAACGCCGCACATACGGCTCCGGTCGCCGCCATTTTGGAGGCGTTTTCCATGTTTCTCGCGCCAAGCGCACGGGAGATGAAGTTTCCCGAGCCCTGTCCGAAGAAAAAGCCGATAGCCTGGATAATACTCATTACTGGCAGAATAAGCCCCACGCCGGCTGTGGCCTCGGTGCCGATAGTGCCGACGAAATATGTATCCGCGATATTGTATGCCGCCGTCACCAGCATCGCGATCATCGTCGGTACGGCAAGCTGTCTTATCAGCCGTTCGACCGGCTCGCCGGTCATGCGCTCATATTTCTTTTGTTCCGCTGTTTCCATTCAACCCACCCGATTCTGAATTACTGCTGTAATATTATACCACCCGTGCCGCTTTTTTCAATTGAGAACTTCCGTGCCAAACACAAAATTAACATATTGTCAATTTGTTTTGTAATAAAACATTGTCAAATAAATCGTTTTGTGTTATAAATAAGTATAAAGCACAGTCGAATAAATAAAAGGAGGCTTTTCAATATGGATATAAACGTTTTAAAGGGCAAAGCAGCCGAGACTCTCACTGCCGCAGGCAAAAAAGCCGGTTTTCTTGCCGGAGAGCTGGCGGAAAAAGCGGTCGGTGCCAAGGCTGAACTGAAAAATGTCGACATGGGGATCATGCTCACAAAGCTTGAGGATCTGAAAGCAAAGATCGATACCGACAAGGTAACGCATACCGTCAATGAGCTTCTGGACGGTCCTGTCACAGAAAAGGTAAAGGGCATGGCAAGAATGGGCAAGGACTTCGGCGGCTTCGTGACCATCGCAGCAGGCGACCTTATCAAGAGCCTGAAAAAATAAGGCGATAATACGCAGAACGGTTTATCTAAGCTGTTCTGCTTTTTTATTCAGGAGGGAAACATGGAAGACAAAGAATTATCGGAAAAATTGCAGTCAGCGCTTGAAAAAGCGGAAAAGCGCCTTGCCTGCCTCGAAGCGCAGGAAAAACGCCGCCGCACAGTCAGCCTTATCGCATGGCTCGTCGTGCTGGCGGCAGTGATCGTCGGAGTATGCGTGTATGCGCCGAAGCTCTCCGCTGCCGTTGATACGGTCTCGCGCACCGAAGCGGTCGTAAACAGTCTGGCCGACGCCCTTGAAAACGTTGACCTTGAAAGGCTCTCGGCAAATCTCGCCGTGCTCGGAAACGCAGACACCGAAAAGCTTCGGGATTTTGTCGGCACTGCAGGCAAGATCGATTTCAAGGCTCTCGGCGAACAGATCGACAGTATAAGGCAGTTCGGAGAAAAGCTTTCGGAGCTCAATCTTGACGGACTCAAAGAATTCTGTGAAAAGCTGTCGGAGTTCAGCCTTGACAGCCTCACCGGCGAAGGCGGTTTGCTCTCCGGTCTCGTAAATATGTTCAGATAATATTAAAAAGACGTTTTCCGTTCGCCGCGGTGACGGCGCATATCTCCTCTTCTGATATGCCCTTCACCTCGGCGATTTTTTTCACGACGAATTGAAGATTTGAGGAGTCATTGCGTTTACCGCGCATGGGCACGGGACTGAGATACGGACTGTCCGTCTCGATAAGTATCCTGTCGGTCGGGCACAGCTCCAACACCTCGATCGCTTTTCGGGCGTTTTTGTAGGTGATCGGACCGTCAAAGCCCAGATACCAGCCGCGTCGGAGAAGCTCACGGGCCATCTCCACGCTGCCGGAATAGCAGTGGAATACGCCTCTCAGCCCCTCATATTCACGGACGATCTCAAGGCAGTCTCCGTGAGCCTCGCGGTCGTGGATGATCACAGGCTTATCAAGAGTGAGCGCCATTTCAAGCTGTGCGCGAAACAGCGCCTTCTGTTCCGCCTTGTGGGTATCGTCCCAGTAATAGTCAAGCCCTATCTCTCCGACGGCGACACATTTCGGGTGCTTTGCCAGCGCAAGTATCTCATCGAGGCTGCTGTCCGTCAGAGTGCCGATCTCCTCGGGGTGGACTCCGACAGCGGAATAAACATGATCATATCTTTCCGCAAGGGCAATCGAGGCGCGGCTTGAGACGACCGTGCAGCCCGGGTCAATGATCAGCCCGACCCCCTTGGACGGAAGCACTGCAAGCAGCTCATCGCGGTCATCATCGAAAGCGTCGTCATCATAATGGGCGTGTGTATCAAAAAGCATGGCGTTCTCCTATACGTTTTTTGATATTATACGCCTGTTCTGTCTGTTTGTGAATACCAAACAGGGGACGGTTGGCATGTGACAAACACGCCAACCGTCCCCTGCGGTAATTCTGTTTACTGAATTTCAAGTCTGCGGGCAGCCGGTACGGTCTCGACCTTCTTGGGGAGGGTCAGAGTGAGGATGCCGTCGGCATACTTTGCGCTGATCTCCTCGGTGTTGATACCGGTCACGTCAAAGCTGCGGCTGAATGCGCCGTAGAAGCGCTCGCGCTTTAAGAAGTTGGCCTTTTTGTTCTCCTCGTCAAGCTTGCGCTCAACGCTGATGGTCAGGCAGTCGTTCTTGATGTCAATGCCGATGTCCTCTTTCTTAAAGCCGGGAAGCTCGGATTCGAGGATAAATGCCTCGCCGTTGTCGCTCACATCGGTGCGGAAAGCGGAAACAACATTGTTTGCGCCCATGAAGCTGCGTTCCAGATCAGCCATCTCGCGGAAGGGGTCAAATGTAGTCATGCGGCGGAAAGTACGGTCAAAAGGAATGAGTTCAAACATAATAATTACCTCCGAATATTTATTGATGATGTAGTATTTCGACGAACTGTTTATTTCTTTTGTTCAATCTTGTATATAAGATACCTCACAAATGTTAACGAATATAGCTTTATATATTAATAAAATATGAACTTTAGCACTCTCTTGATTTGAGTGCTAAAGTTCATTCGTTGTTCCCGTTTTCGGGATATGCTTTCGAAAGAAGCAAAGCACCTGTCTCTATCTTCTCCGAAAACACCCGTATTATGCTATAATACTTTACCGTTCCTCAACAATTATCTCCCGCTCACCTACGTCCGCTGACTTTACTTTCAGCTCCTTCAGGGCAAATTTCCCTTTCAGGTATTCAATATTGCACCTGTGCTGTCCCGTCATCTGAGAGATCCTGCTTTTATGCACGGTGAGCGTGACGCCGCTGCCTGCCTCAACGCCATCCAGCAGCTTTTCGGCTCTTTCGCGCATGATGCGGCTTTTCACCAGCTCACCGAGTGCCGGATGATATGCTCCGCCCGCCGCCGCACCGTTTGAAAGCTCGTCCGTCGGGTTCAGTCCGAGGCGAATGACCGGTATATCAGCCTCCTCAAACATCGGCAAAAGCTTCGCACAGACGCGAACAGCATCCTCCACGGTATGCTCTTCATATCTTCCCGCTTTCCACAGATCGAAAAGCGCCGTGTCGCGCACAATGACCGTGGGGTAGATGCGAACGCCGTCCGGCTTGAGGGCGATCAGTTTTTCCGCCGTTTTGATGCTGCTTGCATCGTCCGCGCCGGGCAGTCCCGTCATCATCTGTAAAATGAGTCGAAAACCGGCCTCTTTTATCATCTTCGAGGCGTTTTCCACATCTGCCGCCGTGTGTCCGCGCCCTGCAAGGAGCAGAACTCTCTCGTCCATAGACTGTGCGCCCAGCTCAACGGTCTCAGCGCCAAAGCGTTTCAGCCGCGTCAGCACCTCGCCGTCAATGGCGTCCGGTCGGGTAGAGAGCCGGATCGCGTCAATATCGCCTGCACATAGTGCTTCATATGCCGCAGTGAGAAGCGCCTCCTGTTCCCTCTTCGGGATAGCCGTGAAGCTTCCCCCGTAAAACGCCAGCTGCCGCTTTGCTCCCGTGCGGGGCAAGGCGGCTGCGTTCCGTATGGCTTTTTTCACATCCTCGGGCGTTGCCGGTGTGACTTTTCCCGATATTCTGCGCTGATTGCAGAAAACGCAGTCGTTCGGGCAGCCTAAATGCGGCACGAATACGGGGATGATACTCTCTCGTGCGCTCATTTTTTCAACACTTCCAGCGCCTTCATCGCGGCAAACTGTTCGGCTTCCTTCTTCGTGCGGCCTGTGCCCTCACCGGTGACGTCGCCGTTTATACGCACACAGTAGGTGAAGCGCTTATCATGGTCGGGACCGGTCTCGCTGACGTGCTCATAGGAGATCGTACATTCGCTGTCGCGCTGCACAAGCTCCTGCAGCTCGGTCTTGTAATCGGCAATGCGGTGCTGCTCGCCCAGATCGGCATCCTTGAGAATGTTCTCCATGATGAACTGACGGGGCCTGTCCATACCGCTGTCAATATACATCGCGGCAATGATCGCCTCTACCATATCCGCAAGGATCGACGGGCGTTCACGTCCGCCGGTACGCTCTTCACCCTTGCCGAGGAGCATATACTCGCCCAGTCCCAGCTTCAAAGCCACCTTGTGCAGACTGACCTCACACACAAGCTCGGCGCGAAGGCGTGTCATGCGCCCTTCGGGGAGCTGCGGATTGTGCGAATAAAGAAACTCCGCCGTCACGAGTCCCAGTATGGAGTCACCCAGAAATTCAAGACGCTCGTAGCTTGAGGCGCTGCCATGACTTTCGTTTGCGTAGGAGCTGTGAGTCAATGCCGTTCTCAGCAGGTTTTTGTCTTTGAATTTATATCCTATTTTCTCTTCAAGCCTGTTCATAATGTCTCTTCGCTTTTCAGCCTCATGTGATCTATATTTTCCGTAATATCCGCAATAATACCGGAGTTTACAAAATTAACCGCCTGTCGGATCGCGGCGAAAATACTGCGCTCATCGGAAGACCCGTGCGCCTTGATGACGGGCTTTGAAATACCGACCAGAGCCGTTCCGCCCACTTCGTTTACGTCCATGGACTTTTTCATCTCTTTTAGATCGTTTTTCAGCACTGCGGCGGCAAGCTTGTTCTTTGTGCTCTTATAGAAAACGCCTTTTAATGCGCCCATCATGTATTTTATAACGCCCTCGGTGGTTTTAAGGAGCACGTTGCCGGTAAAGCCGTCCGTCACGACAACATCGACCCTGCCGGAGAAAACATCCGTGCCCTCCACGTTGCCGATGAAATTGATGCGTCCCTTTTCGCCCGCCTCTTTGAGCAGTTCAAATACCCTGTGCTGCATTTCGCCGCCCTTTTCAGGCTCGGTGCCGACATTGAGAAGACCCACACGGGGGTTATCGCAGCCCATGATCTTTTTTGCGTAAAAGCTGCCCATATACGCAAACTGGAGCAGGTATTCCTCGGTGCACTCCACATTCGCCCCGCAGTCGATAAGCATCACGCCGTGCTCACCGGCAGGCAGAACGGGAGCCATTGCCGCACGGCGGATACCCTTGATGCGCTTTACCGTGAGCGTTGCGCCGGTCAGCAGAGCGCCGGTGCTGCCTGCCGATACCACCGCGTCGCCCTCGCCGTTGCTGAGCATTTTCAGGGCTACCGCCATGGAGGAGTCCTTTTTGCGTCTTGTCGCGGTGCTGGGGTCGTCGTTCATGGTGATGATCTCGGTGGCGTTCACGACCTCGATATCCCCACAGCCCTCAGCCTTGAGGCACTCCTTCACCTTTTCCTCAAGCCCGACAAGAACTATATCCACACCCAGCTCTTTTTTTGCTCTGACCGCGCCCTTTACGACCGATTCGGGGGCGTTATCGCCGCCCATCGCGTCAAGAATTATTTTCATATCTTAAAAACCTCTCCGTTCATAAGCTCGTCTATGATCTCCAGAGAACGCTTTGAGATCTCGGCGTTTTTGTTGCGCTTGCCCTTTACGCGGTAGCCCAAAGGAGAAACGATGCCGAAATTTATGTTCATCGGCTGAAATTCTCCCACACTGCCGCCGGAGATATACAGGCTCAGCGCACCTATGGCGGTCTCCTGCGGGAAGTTGACGGCGGGAAGCTCCAAAACTCTCGCAGCGGTCTCTATTCCGACCAGCATACCGGAGGCGGCGGACTCCACATAGCCCTCAACACCCGTCATCTGTCCGGCAAAGCTTATGCGTTCATCGCTTCTCAAACGGTAGTATCTGTCAAGGAGCTTCGGACTGTTGAGGAAGGTGTTGCGGTGCATCACCCCGTAGCGCACAAACTCCGCGTTTTTCAGCGCGGGGATCATGGAAAACACTCGCTTCTGCTCGCCCCATGTCAGATGGGTCTGGAAGCCGACGATATTATAAAGCGTGCCGTCGGCGTTATCCTTACGGAGCTGAACAACTGCATAGTTTTCAACGCCTGTGCGCGGGTCGATCAGTCCCACGGGCTTGAGCGGTCCGAAGCGCATCGTATCGACGCCGCGCCGCGCCATAACCTCGATGGGCATACAGCCCTCAAAAACTCCCGCGTCGTCAAAGCCGTGAATTTCCGCTTCCTTTGCCGTCGTAAGCTCCTGCCAAAAGGCGAGATATTCATCCTTGTTCATGGGGCAGTTTACATAATCTGCTGTCCCCTTGTCATAGCGGGAGGCAAAGAAGGCGCTTTCCATGTCGACGCTGTCAATGGCAACGATGGGCGCTACCGCGTCATAAAAATGCAGATCACTGTCGGGGCAGAGCTTCATGATCTCGTCGGCTATCGCATCGGAGGACAAAGGACCTGTTGCTACAACGACCTCCCCGTCTGGAATGGAGAGAGCTTCTTCACGAACGACCTCCACGTTGGGGTGGTTTTCCAGCGCGTTTGTGATGTATTCCGAAAAGCCCGTGCGGTCAACAGCCAGTGCCCCGCCTGCGGGGACGGCTGTTTTATCGGCACTTTCCATGATAAGAGAGCCCATTTTGCGCATTTCCGCTTTCAGAAGCCCAACAGCGTTCGATAGCTCGTCACTTCTCAGTGAGTTTGAGCACACAAGCTCGGCAAAGCCGCCTGTGACATGAGCGGGAGTGGACTTCTCGGGCCGCATCTCATAGAGCTTTACGTGTATTCCTCTTTTTGCAAGCTGCCAGGCACATTCGCTTCCGGCAAGACCCGCGCCTAAAACTGTAACGGTGTTCATATTATTATCTCAATTCGTTTTTATGGAACTAAATGATCCAACTGTAGGGCGGGGGCTTCTATCACCCCTCCCTCTGTCCGCAAACGGACATCTCCCTCCGCCGGAGGGAGTCTTCCCGCCGCAGATTTGCAGAAACTCTGACTTTTCGGCGGGAGCAAGCCCCCGCCC
>JAUNND010000039.1:0-2936 GCA_030531595.1 Eubacteriales bacterium
ACACTTTCATTCCTATTTGTGCGGACGCATAGCGGCCGAATGGCTGATTGTTATGGATTTCACAAATTGGAAATGGCTGAACGAAAGCAGGATCGCCGTAAGAGATGATGAAGTGGTCATTTATGCCCCGGGACATGAGGACTGGTTCTGCAATCCCATACCGGATGAGAAAGGTAAACTCGATGAGCCTGTATTCGGAGCGCCGTTCTTTTATACAGAGCTTGAGGGCGACTTCGTTATCAGTGCGAAGGTCAGACCCGATCACAGATCGACTTATGATGCCTGTGCCTTAATGGTGATCGAAAACAAAAAGCTTTGGACAAAGCTTGCGTTTGAAGCTTCGGATTTCGGTACGAACGCGATCTGCTGTGTGGTTACAAATGAAGTATCAGACGACGGCAACGGATGTGACATTGCGCAGGATCATGTATGGCTGAAGATCGCACGTGTCGGCAATGTTTTCTCCACCCATTATTCACTTGACGGTGAGAACTATCATATGGTAAGGCTTTTCAGACTCCCCGTTCAAAGAACAGTCAAAGTCGGAATTGAGGCTCAGTGTCCGACCGGTGACGGCGGTGAAAGATTTTTTTACGAAGTAAAGATCGAAAGACGAACCGTAGAAAATCTCAGAAAAGGCCGGTAACACCCGCTCTGTCCGGGGTGCACACATAAAACCGCAGACGAACCCGCTTTCGGTCAATGCCGAAAGCGGGTTCGTCTGCAATCTGAGATTAAACTCCCATGCGCCAAATGTGCACCACGATAAATGAAAGCTGACTGCGCATGGGAGTTTTTCGCATCCGTTCCGGTTGCCCCGTCAGGGGCGAGGAACGGGCGATTATTATAATTTTACTGCGGAAGCGGAGCTTTCACAGTAAAACCAGAGAAACAAAAAGTTTATTTCCGGGGACCTCCTAAAAGAGAAAACACGCCGAAAGCCGCAAGATCGGCCAAAACGATGCTGGCGCCCGTCGGAGTTTCCAGAAAATAAGAGGCACATACTCCGACAAGAAAACACACGACCGAGATCACGGCGGAGCAGAGCACGACGGACTTAAAGCTTTTGCAGACTCTCATGGCGGAAAGCGCGGGAAAGATAATAAGGCTGGAAATAAGCAGTGCGCCCATCATGCGCATACCGAGTACGACAGTTACAGCCGTAAGCACGGCAAGAAGCATATTATATATTTTTGTGTTAGTCCCGGTAGCCTTTGTGAAAGTCTCGTCAAAGGTTATCGCAAATATTCTCGGATAAAACAGAATAAAGAGCGCCAGCACTCCGACAGACAGAATAACGCTCAGTATGGCATCTGAACGGCTTAACGAGAGAATGCTGCCGAACATATAGCTTGAAACTTCCGTGTTCATGCCGGTCGTGAGCGAAACGGTAATTACGCCTATGGCAAGAGAAGCGCTTGAAATGATGGCAATGGCGGCGTCTCCCTTTACTTTTGCGGACTGCTGCAGATTAAGCAGGATAACGGCAGCGATGACGACGACCGGTACTGCGACCCACAGCGGCGCCAGACCGAAAGCGGATGCGATGGCGAGCGCTCCGAAGCCGACATGGGAGAGACCGTCACCGATCATGGAGTAACGTTTGAGAACGAGAGAAACGCCTAAGAGCGCTGCGCATACAGAGACAAGAATACCTACGATCAGCGCACGCTGCATGAAGTGATAAGAAAGCATATTCATGATCTCACTCATACTCTGTTCCCTCCCAGAAAACGGCGTGCAGGATCGCTCTCTCTGTACTCGGCGGAGGTACCGAAAAAGAGCTGCTTATGGCCTAAATGAAGGATCTTCGTGGCATATCTGACAGCTTCATGTATATCGTGGGACACCATGATCACTGAAATATTGTCACAGAGATTTATAAGCTTGATAAGATTGTACATTTCTCCCGTTGCGATCGGGTCGAGTCCCGTAACGGGTTCGTCCAGGAGCAGGAGCTTTTTTGTGGCGCAGAGAGCTCTTGCGAGCAATACTCTCTGCTGCTGTCCGCCGGATAAAGACTGATAGCTCACATCTGCCAGATCTTCTATACCCATACGCTCCATATTGAAGCGGGCGGCTTCTCTCTGCTCCTTTCCGTAGCGGAAATGTGTTCCGAGACTGTTCAGACAACCGGAGAGGACAACTTCTCTGACACTGGCCGGAAAATCCTTTTGCAGCTGTGTCTGCTGAGGAAGATAACCTATCTCCGTGGGCTTGAGTCCGTCACCCAGCGTAAGCGTCCCGCTCTCGGGAGCTTTAAGTCCGAGCAGTCCCTTTATCAGCGTTGATTTGCCGGAGCCGTTTTCACCAAGAATACACAGATAATCACCTGCGTATATCTCAAAGCTGACCCCTTCCAGTACTGTCTTGCCCTCATATCCGAAGGAGAGATCTTCACATTTAATTATTGCCATCAGCCGAGAGCCTCCTTAAGATTAAGTGCATTTCCCTTCATCAGTTCAAGATAACTTACGCCGTCTTCAAATGCCTGTGCACTTACGTTGTGGCAGGAATGGAACAGGAGCTTTGCGCATCCCGTATCCTCACAGATGATGTCAGCCATTTTTTCGTTTGAAAACTCAATGAAGAAAACGGCGGGTGTTTTATATTCGCGCACACGGTCGATAAGATAAGCTACCGTTCTGGCCGAAGGCTCCGTATCCTCGGCACAGCCCGGAAATGCGGCAAAATATTCAAGACCGTATTCTTCGACGAAGTATCGAACAGGGAAGCGGTCGGCAAAAACGACGGTGCTGCACGAGGCATTTTCAACTATACTTCTGAACTGTGCGTCCAGCTCTTTAAGCTTTGCGCAGTATTCATCACAGGAGCGACTGTATTGTCCGGAATTTTCCGGATCGACTTCACAAAGGGCATTGGCGATCTCGCGGCATATAAGCACGGCGTTTACGGGTGAAGTCCAGACGTGCTCA
>JAUNND010000039.1:2953-22198 GCA_030531595.1 Eubacteriales bacterium
CCGCCCCCTGCATACCTTCTTTTGTCTCTTCCTCCAGAGCGTCAACGCAATCGAGCATCGTTACCACTCTGATTTCTTTTTCGAGACCTTCAAGAATTTCTTCGAGCCAGACCTCACCTTCGCCGCCGTTGCAGATGAGCAGATCGCATTTTTCGATGCGTATGATGTCCTGCGGTGTGGGTTCAAAGCCATGCACCTCGCTTCCGGGAGGGACAAGGAGCGTTATGTTTGCGCTCCCTTCCGTTATCTCCCGCGCAAAATCATAGGCGGGAAAAACGGTGGCAACTATATTGATATTTCCGTTTTCCGTTTCACTTTCCGTCTCGGTGCATCCGCAAAGGGTAAGACACAAAGCGGTGATCAAAGCCGCTGTAATAAATCTTTTCAAAAGCTGCCTCTCTTGTTTTCTTTTGAATATGTGATCGCCGCAAACAGCGGAACCACTGCTATCAAACCGTAAATATATCTGTACTCACAGTAAACCGGAGAAAGAAGTGTGGTCAGCCACAGACCGAGCATACAGAAAAGCACCGATGCCGTATGTCCGTGACCTTTCAGGCAAAGGAGCACGGCGCATATAAGCATGACCCACACAAGAAAACCTATGCTTCCCAAAATGGCCGTCGGCTGGTGTCTGATAAAGGCTTCGCTGTTAAGAAACAGAGCCGACTTGAGCGTTTCAAATGACTCTGTGCTTTTCAGACCTAAATCATTGCCGATTATATATGAGCCGACAATATTTTCGTTTATATCGGGATACCAGTAGCCGTATGACTGAAGGAGAAACGCCTCGATATAATTGACGGGGTGCTCAAGACCGAGTCCTGCCCAGCTTTTTATATACCGAACCGGCTCATTTGAAAATACCTCCGCATCAAACAGCGCATAGCCCCGCTTAGGATTGCCCTTTACAGGGTCGGCGAAGGTAGGGGTATAGTTTTCAGCCGTCTGCTCAAGATCGGGAAAGACCTCACGAAGAACGGCAATATTTTCATCACCGTCATCAATTCCGTCAATATTGACGACTCTTGCGACCTGCTGAATGGGAACGGAAAGAGCCTCGGAAATATTTGACTTTGCAAAGCCGAGAGTATCAAAAAGAACATGCTGATAACCGACGACTGCGCAAACGGTTATTATGCTCAGCAAAGCAAGCCTTTTGCGGTTCGTCCGGTTAAAGACAATAATAAGAACCATTCCGAACACGAACGCGTAGAAGCCGTTATTCCTGAAGGTGCAAAAGCCGAATGCCGCCGCAACAAAGAGCACTGCGCGGAGAAAGCCTTTTTTCCCCTTTTCGTCTGTCTCATTGAGAAGAAGGATGCACAGAAAGACCGATGTCGCGGCAAAGGGAACATCCTTCCACATCGTAATGCTGAAAAAAGCATTGACCGGATAGAGCGCGTAAACGACCAGCACAGCGCACAAAACAAGGCGTTTAACTCCCTGCTTTTTCAGAAAAACGATCACCGCTGAAAAAGCGGAGGCGAGAAAAAGCATCTGAACGATCGAGAAAAGCCCAACGCCCGCTGTCAGCGTGTCAGCCGCTTTAAGACACAGTCCGATAAAGAACTGATGGATTATCGGGTGATGGTTGCTCAGAGGTTCTTTACCAAGCTGCTGTAAAACTTCGCTCAGCGAATCCTCCGAGATAACACCGGGATAAAAAGCGATGTAATACGGCAGCCAGCAAATTATGATGATCGCCGTGCAGGCAAGAAACAGCAGCACGTAATTTGTGTTTCCCTCCGGCTCACAGACAGCCGTACACTGCTTCGTATTCAGCGCGGAGGAAAGTATTTTCGCGAGGAGAACATATATAAGGAAAATCAGATATGACAGTCTTGAAAAAGGGAGAAATATCTGCTGCATGGACTTATATGGCAGATAAAGAAATTCAAGCCGCTCATACTCCGCAAGCTGACTGCCGAGGAATATCAGCAGCGAAAAGAAAACACTGAGAACAAAGCAGAGCGTTGAGAGCTTTTCGGTGATCTCAAGCTCAAAGCAGCCGCGGAAAAAGTAAGCAATGCACACAAACGCGATTATCCAGATAAGGCTTTTTGAGCTGTCGGTGAAAAAAAGCAAAGAAAATGTACACAGCACGGCGGAAAAGGCGACAAAAAACTGTCGGACTGAATTCACATATAATAAAGACATTTTTTTATAAGCAAAAACAGCCAGGACAGTCAATATGAGTGCGGCAATGATAAAAATTACAGGGGATGTTGCCGTGCCGATCAGCGAGTCAAAAACAGTGCAGAACGAAAATACCGCGCCGACAAACAATAAAATGCCTGAGATGCGGAAACACTTGGTACAGGATAGTTTTTTTGAAGCTGATATCATCGGATCACCACCGTATTTGTTTACGTATTTATCCAGTTTAACACAGTCGATATCATATCACAAGTGTAAAAAACACAAAAAAATCAGAAAATCGCCTCCTGCTTTTATGCGGGAGACGATGAGGTTCATTTATTGCTTGATGAGGCGAAGGTACGGTAGGAGTCGCATTCGCAAACGCTGTCGGGCGGGAATACATTGATGCAGATGAGCTCCGCGCAGCGCGGGAGGAATATTTATTGCACTTTCTATCAGATTTTTTCAGCATTATTTCTCCGTTGATCCGGTAATGTTTTATACCGAAAGCGCAAAGCGGCTCCGACGGATTCTTTCGCCGTACAGAAGATGACGGTCGACCATGTCAGTCCGATCTGACCGCCGTAATAAAAAGTCTTCCGGCTTCGCCCTGAGGTCCGTCGGTGATCAGAGTGATTTTTTCAAAGCCCTCTTCGGACAGACGTTTTTTCAGCTCTTCAAAGCCGTACAGATACTCAATATGCTCTTCCTGCTGCCTTGCCCAGAACTTTCCCCGCCTTGAGAAAATATCCATTCCGTAACAGATGCAGCTTTCGTCCTCCGAAAGCTCTGCACGCCAAAGACACAGGCAGTCATCCGTTTCATCGACATATATCTGACCGTCCATGCTTTTAAGCCAGTCGATGCTCCGTATGTCAAAGATCAGCAGCCCCTGAGGTCGGATGAACAGCTTCAGACGGTGAAAAAGCCCGGGAAGCTCCTCCGGCGGGATATAATTCATACCGTCAAGGGAACAGTATGCCGCATCGACCGTACCGTAAAGGTCAAGCCCGGAGGCTTCCTGACACAGAAAAAGGGGAGGTGTATCGAGTGCAGCGGTTTTTGCCTGTGCCTGCATGAGCATATCCTCTGAACCGTCTACGGCGATCATTTCATACCCACGATCTGCCATTTCAAAGGTAAGCGTACCGGTACCGCAGAAAAGATCAAGCAGCAGCCGGTACTCCCCGCCATGGTATGCAAACTGCTTCTCATAAAAATCCGCAAACTCACTGTACGGTACATCGCCGGTCAGACTGTCATACCATGAAGCGAGAGGCCCGTAACAGCTCACTTGGTTTCCTCCCCGTTTTTCTTGGTGCGTCCGAAAACGATCTCATACCCGCCATCCCCATACTGCAACGAGCGGTTGACACGGCTGATCGTTGCCGAGGAAGCACCTGTCAGCTCAAGAATATCATTATATATCATACCGTCATCGAGGCAGGATGCGACCTGAAATCTCTGTTCCATGGCCATCAGCTCGGAGATGGAACATAGGTCGTTAAAAAATTTTATACATTCTTCTCTGGTTTTGAGCGTGAGGATAGCGTCATACATCTCCTCACAGCGCTGCTTTCTGGGAAGCTTATTCATTGCATTTCTCCGTTTCAAATATTAGGGCGAAAGCTCACAGACAATTTCAAACTTTAAATCGTTTATATGTTACATCATCACCGAGAAAAAGTAAAGGGTAAAAATAAAACCCCGACGAATGATAAAAATCCGTCGAGGTCAGGTAAATGAGTCTGTCTGTAAGCCGGGTTCTGTCTTAAACGACCATCTATCTAGCCCTTCCGTTGCCGAAAGGATCAAGCCGCCTCCCGAGGACGATCGGGCCGATCTCATGTCCTCCCACGGCGTTGCTCCGGATAGAGTTTACAGCACCGTCATGTCTCCATGCGGCGAGTGAGCTCTTACCTCACTTTTCCACCCTTACCGTAAGATTACGGCGGTATATCTCTGTTGCACTTGTCCGAGGGTCACCCCTGGCCGGTGTTACCGGTTATCCTTGCCCTGTGGAGCCCGGACTTTCCTCATTCACAGGCTTTCGCCTTGCGCCCGCGGTCGTTCGGCAGACTCAGTAGAAGTATTTTATCATTTCTTTCCGTGAAGTCAATAATAAATCTTGTAAAATCCGCATAAAAGATTTATAATCGTTACTGTTCACAGCCACCGCCTCGACCCATTTCCGTTTTGGGTTTTCATCTGTAGGGCGGGGGCTTGCTCCCGCCGAAAGGTCGGAGTTTCTGCAAATCTGCGGCGGGAGCAAGCCCCCGCCCTACAGGTGCAGTTTTCTTGCCTTACTGCCATCGAAGAACGTCCCCAATGACTCGCAGCTGTGAATTGTAACTTATAATCAATAAGAATGTGAGGCGATCTGCTTTGGACTTGAGTGAATACATCAACAGTATAAGAAATAAAAGGATAGCGGTCATCGGTATCGGCGTGAGCAATACGCCCCTTATAAGACTGCTTTTAAGCTGCGGGTGTGATGTGACTGCCTGCGACAGACGTGAGCTTAACGAGCTGGGCATGGAGGCTCTTGACCTTATCGGAAAAGGAGCAAAATTAAAGCTCGGCGAAAAATATCTCGATAAGCTTGACCATGATATAATTTTCAGAACCCCGGGGCTCATGCCTTTTGATGAACATCTTGTAAGAGCTGCGGAAAAGGGGAGCGTTATTACCTCGGAAATGGAGGTCTTCTTCTCTCTCTGCCCGTGCAGAACAGTAGCCGTGACCGGCTCCGACGGCAAGACGACCACAAGCACGATCATTTCCGAGCTTCTTAAAAAGGCAGGGTATACCGTCCATCTCGGCGGCAACATAGGTCATCCTCTGCTGTGCGACATACCGCAGATGAAAAAAACGGATATCGCCGTTTTGGAGCTCAGCTCCTTCCAGCTCCATTCTATGGTGTGTAAGCCGGATGTCGCGGTCATCACGAATATTTCACCAAATCATCTGGATAAGCATAAGGATTATCAGGATTATATAGACGCGAAAAAGAGCATTTTTGCCCGCCAGAGCGCAGGTGAAACTCTTATTCTCAACGCAGATGACGAACACTCTGCCTATTACGCACAGAGCGCAAAGAGCACGGTAAAATACTTCTCCGGAAAAACTGCCGTCAAAAACGGTACATATTATGAAGACGGTGAGATTTTCAGAGTGCATGACGGGGAGAAGAGCAGTATCATGCACTCCGAGGATATCCTTCTGCCGGGCGAGCACAATGTGCTCAACTATCTCGCCGCCTTCGCCGCGACCGACGGACTTGTCGGCGACGCGGTATGCCGTGAGGTCGCCGCGGAGTTTGCCGGCGTTGAGCACAGACTTGAGCAGGTGCGAGTGCTCAAGGGCGTTACATATATAAACGACTCTATCGGCACCAGTCCCACCCGCACCGCCGCCGGTCTTCGAGCCATGAAGAAAAAGCCCATCGTTATCGCGGGCGGCTACGACAAGCACATTCCCTTTGACGGTTTAGGGGACGATCTGTGCCTCATGGCAAAGAGCGTGTTTCTGACCGGCGCGACAGCCGATAAAATAGAGGACGCAATAAAAAACTCAAAATACTATGCAGACAGTAATATTTCCCTTACAAAGATCGACGACTTCACCGAAGCGGTGCTTGCCGCCGCCGCCTCAGCCGTTGAGGGAGACATCGTTCTGTTCTCCCCAGCCTGCGCGGCATTCGATAAATTCAAAAACTTTGCCGAGAGAGGCAGATACTTCAAAAAGATAATCACGGAGCTTGATGAATGAAAATATCCGACATAAAGCCCGAGGTCTATGAAATGGCGGAACGCGCCATGAAAAAGATCGGGAACGAATTTGAAAAAATAGACGCGGTCGCCATGCACAACACCCGCAAGGTCATGGAGGCGTTTCAGGATAACCGCGTATCGGACGCCTGCTTTGCCGGTACTACGGGCTACGGCTATGACGATCTCGGTCGAGAGACTCTTGATAAAATATACGCGCAGGTTTTCGGTACGGAAGCCGCACTTGTGCGCATCGGCTTTGTGAACGGCACCCACGCCCTCACCTGTGCCATGTTTGCCACGGTGAAGCCCGGGGATGTCATTCTCTCCGTCACAGGCACTCCATATGATACCCTCAGAAATGCCATCGGAATAGCAGGAGACTGCCACGGCTCGCTTAAATTCTACGGCGTGGACTACGCCGAGGTCACGCTCAAGGCCGACAGCTCGCCGGACTACGAGGGAATAGAAAAGGCAGCTTCGGAGAAAAGGGTCGCCGCTGTTATGGTACAGCGTTCCAGAGGCTATGACGACAGACGGGCGCTGACGGTTGATGAGATAGGCAGGATATGCGACAGTGTAAAAAAGGTTAATCCCAAAGCCGTTGTCATGGTCGACAACTGCTACGGTGAATTTACCGATGTGATAGAGCCTTCAAATGCGGGTGCGGACATTATCGCAGGCTCACTCATAAAAAATCCCGGCGGCGGCATAGCCCCCACCGGCGGATATATCGCGGGAAAAAAGGAGCTTGTGGAATGCGCCGCAATGCGCATGACGACCCCGGGAATAGGCGGTGAGTGCGGTTCAACGCTGGGTAACAACCGTTTACTTTTTCAAGGTCTGTTCATGGCGCCGCATACGGTCGCACAGGCCATGAAAACCGCGGTTTTCTGCGCGGCAATGATGGACGAAATGGGGCTTGAAAGCTCCCCAAAGTATAATGAAAAACGTTCCGACATCATACAGATGATAAGGCTCGGAAGCGAGGAGAACATGAAGCGCTTCTGCCTCGGCATACAGTCGGGCGCACCGGTAGACTCTTATGTCACTCCCGAGCCGTGGCCGATGCCCGGATATAACTGCCCCGTCATAATGGCGGCGGGTGCGTTCATTCAGGGCTCATCCATCGAGCTTTCGGCAGACGGTCCCGTAAGAGAGCCGTATATCGCGTATATGCAGGGCGGACTGACCTTTGAATCCGGCAAACTCGGAATTATGATGGCTGCCAGTGCAATGATAGGGGAGTAAGTGCATATAATATACGGGGAGGGGATCACTCCGTGTATTACAAGCACTTTATCAGACCGAAGCCCAAATATACATATTACAGCGGCGATGCGCCGAGCGACTCTGAAATCAAAAGCGAAAACAGGTTTTTTCTCCTGATCACCGCCGCTGTTTTGCTGCTGTTTATTATAAGCGCTTTTATTTTTCTGAATGATATTTCTTCACAGATAGCAATTTCCGACGCCTGTGACATCGTGACCGTTCGTGTGAACCGGGCTGTTTCGGAACTGTTTGACGATGAGGACTATTCGGCAGACAGCTTCGTATCATTTGAAAAATCCGAAAACGGGGATATAACCGCCGTAAACTGCAACATGGCAAGAATAAACGCTCTCTCGGCGGAAATACTGGATAAGACGGTAAATTCTACCGAAAACAGTACTATCACCGTTGCGATACCTATCGGTAACCTCACAGGAGTAAGCCTTCTTATGGGGCGGGGACCGAAGATACCCGTAAAGATACTTATGCTTACTTCATCCAGAGTGGAATTCAGCAACAATCTTATTTCTGCCGGAATAAACCAGACAAAGCATCAGATCAATCTGAATGTTATCGTCGACGTGGATATCCTCCTTCCGTGGGGGACAGAGAGCTCTCAGGTCGTTTCGGAGGTCATGATCGCAGACACCGTCGTTGTCGGAAGCGTACCTCAAACATATCTGAATATGCAGTGACAGGAGAAAAAAATGGATGCCGCAAAACAGATAGAAAAATTAAGAAAAGAGCTGAATTATCACAGCAGGCTCTATTACGTATATGACCGCACAGAGATATCCGACTATGAGTACGATATGCTCATGAATGAGCTTAAAGCTCTTGAAGCGGAGCATCCCGAGCTTATCACGCCCGATTCTCCCACGCAGCGCATAGGCGATGTCATACTGTCCGAGTTCAGGGAAGTCGTCCATCAGGTGCCCCTTGAAAGTCTTACCGATGTTTTTTCCTTTGACGAGCTTTTCACCTTTGGTAAACGAATGGATACCATGATCTCGGAAAAACATGACTACTCCGTTGAACCGAAGGTCGACGGCCTTTCCATGTCGCTTGAATATGAAAACGGCGTATTCGTGCGCGGTGCGACCCGCGGCAACGGTCTTGTCGGGGAGGACGTGACGGAAAACCTCAGAACCGTCCGTTCACTTCCTCTGAAAATAGAAAATGCCCCGCAGCGGCTCATAGTGCGCGGCGAGGTATATATGTCAAAAAAGGTCTTTGAGGAGCTTAACGCCGAAAGAGAAATTCGCGGCGAACAGCTTCTTGCCAATCCCAGAAATGCTGCCGCCGGCTCTATCCGTCAGCTTGACCCGAGGATCACCGCCTCCCGAAAGCTTGATATTATTTTCTTCAATATGCAGTTTTCCTCGGACGGAAATTACGGTACTCACACCGAAACGCTTGAAGCCATGCGGGAAATGGGCTTTCCCGTCATTCCGTACAGGAGATTTGATACCATTGAGGAATGTGTGGACAGGATAAACTATTTGGGTGAGCACCGTGATGAGCTTCCATATGAGATGGACGGGGCTGTCATCAAGATAAACGCTCTTTCTCAGCGCGAGGCTTTAGGCAGCACGGCAAAGGCTCCGCGATGGGCGGTTGCCTTCAAGTATCCTCCCGAAAAAAAAGAGAGCAGGGTAAAGGATATAATAATACAGGTCGGCAGAACGGGTGTTCTTACGCCGAAGGTGATAGTTGAGCCGGTAAGACTTGCCGGAACGACCGTCTCTGCTGCGACGCTCCACAATCAGGACAATATTTCCCGTCTTGACCTCCGCATCGGGGACACCGTCGTGCTTCGAAAGGCCGGAGAGATCATTCCGGAGGTGCTTTCCGTAAATAAGGACAAGCGCCCGGAGGGGACTGTACCGTTTGAAATGCCGTCCGTCTGTCCGGAATGCGGCTCGCCGGTCGTACGTGACGAGGACGGTGCGGCCTTCCGCTGCACAAGTCCCGAGTGTCCCGCACAAATTTTGAGAAATATCGCCCACTTTGCCTCAAAGGAGGGCATGGATATTGACGGACTCGGCATTTCGGTCTGCGAAAGTCTCATTAGTAATAAAATGGTCAAGTCGGCTGCCGATCTCTATTATTTAGACGCGAAAGCCGTCGCCGCACTTGACAGGATGGGCGAAAAGTCCACCGCAAATCTCATTGAAGCCATTGAAAAGAGCAAAAGCGCGGGTCTTGCAAGGCTTTTGTGTGCCTTCGGCATACGTCAGGTGGGGCAGAAGGCTTCAAAGGTGCTCGCCTCAAATTACCCAGACCTTGACGCGCTTATGAAGGCTAACAGCGCGGAGCTTACGCTCATACCCGATATAGGACAGATAACCGCCGATTTTATAACCGACTGGTTTGCAAATCCTCAGTCTGTGCATCTTATCTCGCGTCTGAGAGAGGCGGGAGTGGACTTTACGAGCCACGAGGAAGCCTCAGACAACCGCTTTGCGGGGCTGACATTCGTCCTCACCGGCACTCTTGAGAACTATACAAGAGACGAGGCAAGCGAGCTGATCGAAAAACGCGGCGGAAAGACCTCCGGCTCTGTCAGCAAGAAGACGAGCTATGTTCTGGCCGGGGAAAATGCCGGCAGCAAGCTTACAAAAGCCGAGAATCTCGGTATAAAAATAATCAGTGAAAAAGATTTTTCCGAAATGCTGAAATAAGCCGTAACAAAACTTCGCCCCGAGCGTATATAATATATAAAAAATATTTCGTTATCAAAAAACACCGAATGGAGATACAGACGATATGAGTAATACAGTTGCAAGAGTTTTTCCCGCAAAGCTTGAACAGCTTGATGACGTGCTTGCATTTGCCGAAGAACGTATGGATGAATGCGGTTTCTCCATGAAGACCGTAATGCAGGTCTCTCTCGCGCTTGAGGAAGCCTTTGTAAATGTTGCAAGCTATGCATATCCTGACAGCGAGGGAGAGGCCGAGCTGTCCGCAGTTTCGGACGATGAGGAGCTCACCTTTATACTGTCCGACAGCGGTTTGCCGTTTGATCCGACCGACAAGGAAGACCCTGATATTACCCTGCCGGCAGAGGAGAGAGGGGTCGGCGGTCTCGGCATCCTTATGGTCAAGAAGATCATGGATGAAGTCGGATACAGATACGAAAACGGCAGAAACGTTCTGACGATGAAAAAGAAGATCTGCTGAACGCCGTGAACCCCCAGATCGCCTCCGGGGGTTCATACGGTATACTCAGATATTATTTGCGCACTCGGTTATAAGCTCTCTTGCCTTTGCCATACGGATCTGATGGCGAAGAGCCTCCTCACCTACGATCGCAAGCACGTCCTTATCGCTCATCTGATACTGCACCGCGAGATCATAGGCTGCCTTGTCAAGCTCCGTGTCGCTGGCGGTGAGGTTTTCGGCGTCGGCAACGGCGCCAAGAAGAAAGTCGATCCTGCACTGCCTGTCCGCCTCGGAAAGGTTTGCCTCACGCCAGTCATCAAGGCTCATTTCCTGCGTGCGCAGATACGCTTCAAACACCTGAGAAGCGACCGTTTCCGGCGGAAGCTTGCTGCGCTCTTCGCCCCGCTTTGCAACAGCAGCGGAGATTTCTTCGCTTTCCGCCGCGAAGCACACGTCTCCGATACATTCGGCAAAATAGTCCATGTCCTGCACACCCATGTTGAGATAGCTCTCGGAAATCTCCATGGCATCCGCCCAGCGGCTTTCGTCATCCTGCTCACCGTCGAGCGATTTCAATATCTCGTGGACATCGGAGAGAGCATTCAGGGATACACTCTGCAAAAGCTCTGTCTGCTGCTCGAGCATCAGCGTTTCGAGCTTTCTGTCGAGGATCAGCCCGGGAATATCGACCTGCAGATTCATTGCCGCGGCAGTCACGGCGGCCTCAGTGAAATCCTCGCAGTGTCCCACATCTACCGGCACGCCTTTATACTGTCCGAGTACCACTTCCGGTGCGACAGCCGCCTCAAAGCGGAAAGCAAGTGAACCGTTTTCGCGCTCTTCCATCATGGTGACACGGGTGAGAAGGAGCGCAGGCGCATTATTGTTCTTTGCATGAGCCATGATGAAGTATTCAACGGCCTTCTGCTCGGAAGAGAACTGCTCGATATCATTTCTGTCAAGCAGAAGCTCCGCGAAGATACTTCCGTTTTCCAAAGTGGAATTTATCACTTTCATATTGATTTCTCCCTTTCTTTAATGTATATATTTTAATACACAGCGCATAATGCGTCAATCATCTTTTTTAAGAGGTAATTATTCATGTCAGCCAAGCTTCCGTTCTGTCCCGCAGATATCCTCATTCCGAAAACCGATCTTCACAAATGGGCAACCATCGCCTGTGATCAGTTCACCTCTCAGCCGGATTACTGGGAAAAGGTCGCCGGAGAAGCCGAAGGCGCTCCGTCCTGTCTGAGCATAACCCTCCCTGAAATATTCCTTGACGGCAGAGGGAACAGAGAACGGATAAACGCAATCAACACCACCATGCGGCAATTCCTTTCGGAAGATATTTTTACCGAATATAAAGATGCTCTCATTCTCGTTGAACGCACTGTTTCCAACGGAAAGCTCCGGCACGGTCTTGTAGGAGCTTTCGCTTTGGATGAGTACAGCTATGAGCCGAACGCAAAGGCTCTCATAAGCCCCACCGAGGGTACCGTGCTTTCACGCATACCGGCAAGAGTGGATATCAGAAAAGGAGCCTGTCTTGAACTGCCCCATATCATGATGCTGATGGATGACCGTGGGCAGCATATAATAGAATCTATCGACAAATCGAAGCAGACTCTTCTCTATGATTTTGAGCTTATGCTCGGCGGCGGTCATATAAAAGGCTGGCTTCTCACCGAGGATGAAAAAAAGCGCGTACTGTCGCTGCTTTCCGCTCATGCCGAAAGCTGTGAAAAAAACGGTGAGATGCTTTTTGCGGTCGGGGACGGCAACCACTCCCTTGCGGCCGCAAAGGCGAGTGCCGATATCATAGGGACTCCGGAAGCACGCTGTGCGCTTGCAGAGCTTGTCGATATCCACAGCGAAGGTATCGAGTTTGAACCGATATACCGCGTTGTCTTCGGCGTCGATGCAAAAGATGTGATCGAATATCTGAAAGAGAATTTCAGGGGTGCCTGCGAAAGAAAGGTCGAATACTTCGGAAAAGGCTTCTGCGGCAGCTTTATGGTAGACGGACTTGAAGCCGATGCGCTGCAGAGAGCCATTGATAAATATATCGCAGCTCATAAGGGTGCAAGTGTTGACTACATCCATGGCGCGGAAGCCGTAAAAGAGCTCTGTTCAAAGGAAAATACGATCGGATTTATATTTGACGGTATGGCGAAGGACGAGCTTTTTGACTATGTCAACAAAAACGGAGTTCTGCCTCGCAAGACCTTCTCGATCGGGCAGGCCACAGATAAGCGCTACTATCTGGAAGCAAGGATTATAGGGAAAATCTGATATATCGGCAGACAGGTCCGAATGATCTGTCTGCTTTATTATTATGTAAACTCTCTCTTGCGAAGAAATGACTGTTGTGATATAATCAGATAAAAATTCAGGAATATACAGGTGATTTTCATTCATGGACAGAAATATTCTGAAAAACTATGCCCGTTATATAGCTTTCAAAGGCATTAATGTGAAAAAAGGTCAGCGTGTCATTATCCGCACTGCGCCGGAGCAGCTCGATTTCGTTGAAATGCTTGTTGAGCAATGCTATATTGCAGGCGCGTCCAAGGTGAGCCTTGAATGGCGTTTCGATCCTGCTCTCAGGCTCGATATCGCGTATCAGGATATAGATGAATTGTCCTCGCTTGACATCTGGGAGATCGAACGCTGGAAAGAAAAATCCCTGCAGCTCCCGGCCAACATCTATCTTGATTCGGATGATCCGGATGCCTTGACGGGTATTGACACGGATAAATGGGCAAAGGCTCAGCAGAAACGGTTTTCGATCACGAAAGAATACCGCGATAAGATGGAAAACAGATATCAGTGGTGCGTCGCGGCAGTTCCGGGACTTAAATGGGCGAAAAAAGTGTTTCCGGGAATAAGCGACGGTGAAGCGATCGAAAAGCTCTGGGAAGCGATTATCAGATGCTCAAGGGCGGACGTTGATCCTATGCTCCAGTGGGCTGAACACAATGCGGATATTCACACAAAATGCGATAGGCTCAATTCTCTCGGACTTCGCACTCTGAAATACAAAAGCGTTTCTACCGGTACCGATCTTTCCGTTGGACTTATGCCGCAGATGCGCTTCATGGGCGGAAGCGAGCTTCTTGCGGACGGCGTTACGGAATTCAACGCCAATATTCCTTCGGAAGAGATATTTACCACTCCCATGCGCGGCGAAGCGGACGGCATTGTTTATGCGACCCGACCCCTGTGTTACCGAGGCGTAATGATCGACGGCTTTTATCTCCGCTTTGAAAAGGGGAGGGTGGTTGAATGTCATGCCGATAGAAATGAGGATGCTCTGAAAACGATGCTTGCCATGGATGAAGGAGCTTCCATGCTTGGCGAATGTGCCCTCGTCCCTTATTCAAGCCCGATAAGGGAAAGCGGCATTCTCTTCTATAACACGCTTTTCGATGAAAACGCCTCCTGTCATCTGGCTCTGGGCGACGGCTATTCAAGCTGCCTTGAGGACTTTCAGAACTATACCCCCGAGCAGGCACGGGCGTTGGGCGTAAACGAGTCGATGATCCACGAGGACTTTATGATCGGATCCGATGACCTTGAGATCGTCGGCATAACGGAAGACGGCAGAGAGATCCGTATCTTTACCGACGGAGAATGGGATAAAGAACTTTGATTTTTCGGTGGTGGTTTTGCTATGAAGCGCAAAAGAATAAAATTTTTTGTTGACAGCTCCGGTCTTTTTACGCACGGCGCAATTATTTTCATGGCGCTTGCTGCCGTATTTACCCTTTTATCCGGCATCGGACAGCAGGGAGACGCATATTTTATGGCTGCGGGCTTTGCTCTTCCCCTTGCCTGTGAACTGCTTTTTCTCGTACTGATAACACTTCTCGGAAAGCGTTCCATGGTGCTTACCGCACTTCCGACCGTCATGTTCGCAGTCTACTTTATTATAAAAGCTTTTGCGTTCGGAAGCGTGATCAGGATCGTGGTATTCACCGTGCTTTATCTCGCAGCGGCGCTTTTGTTTACGGCTACTGTATTCGGCTGGATACGCAGTAAGTGGATCGTATCAGCGATCATTTTCATTACTTTTGCCATTAATGTAATAGTTATCGACTATCCCGTTCTGGCGCAGTCCGCCGTCTCCGTTACTTTTACCGTACTTATGCGTGAGATAGCCATACTGTTTATTCTGCTCGGTCTGCTTTTCGCCTCGCTTGCGCTTAAAAGCAAACGTCCGCTGGAGGAATGTGATCTTCCGAAGATGCGCTCTCCCAAAGTATCGGTTAAGGCTCCGACCGTGCCCGAAAAAACGGACGCTCAGATACAGAGCGGAGAAAGCGTCCCCGGGCAGCTTATCGATAACGAGCCGGAAAAGCTCAGCGGCAGTACATCCGGCGATGTGATCCGGCTTCCCGAAAAAAATGATGCAGAACCTGTCAGCACAGAGAATACAGAACAATGACATCCGGAGCATTTCATGAAAACAGATATCAATAATCGGAGAATTTCATACAGAGATGTTGACAGTTCCGTCCGAATGCGCACTGAAAGACCGCGTTCGGCTCACACTGCCTATGACAGTCCCGGCAGAGGTCAGACGGGAAGGAAAGCACGATACGATCTGCTCAAACGGAAACGTATGATTTTTCTTGCCCTGACAGTCTTTGCGGCCGTCGTTATCATATTACTCGCCGTTGCCGCGAGAAATATTTCAGATTCGAGAACATATAACGGATACATGGATCAGGCGAAAAGCAGCTATTACGCCAGTGATTTTGACTCCGCTCTCACGTATCTGCGCAAAGCGTCCGCTATAGACGGTACCAATGAGTGTCTGGCGATGATGACCCAGTGCTATGAGTCGTTGGGAAATTACGACAAGGCTCTTGAAACTCTTCGCAGAATGGATACATCAAACCGTCAGGTAGCTCAGTGGATCGATGACATTGAATCCCGACGTTCTGTCGTGCGTCAGTCCAATATGGTCACTGTTGCAGGTAAGCAGTATAAGAGCGATACGACAGGGATCGCCCTTGATCATATGAATCTCGGAAACAGTGTCGTAGAAGAGCTTAAGCAGCTTTATTCTCTGGATAATCTCTCTCTTTCCGGAAACAATATCTCGGATATATCCGGTATTTCAACGCTCGGCGGACTGACAACACTTAATCTCAGCAATAACAATATATCAGATATTTCTTCTCTCGCCGCTCTGACCGGTTTGAGAACGCTCTATCTTGACAATAATCCCATATCGGATATCAGCGTTCTGCCCCTACTTGCAAATCTTTCCACACTGAGCATCAAAGGGCTCTCTCTTACCGAAAAGCAGATAAACGAGCTTGGCGTACTGCTCCCAAACTGTGCGATCCACAGTGAGGCTACACGCGAGGAGGAACAGGAGATAAGCTTCGGCGGCGTGACCTTCTCGACGGAGGTGACTGAACTGAGTCTGAGCGGAATGGGTCTGCAGAACATCTCCGTTCTGTCATCATGCGCTCAGCTGCAAAGGCTTGATCTGAGCGGGAACAGCATTTCAGACCTCACGCCGCTTATGGATATGCCGAACCTCCAGTGGCTCAATATTTCCGGAAATCTGATCACCGATCTCAGACCGTTGATGGGAATGTCATCCATTCGTTTCCTCAACGCATCGGGAAACTATATTTCAAATACCGCTCCGCTCGGAAGCATGACGGGATTAACGGAGCTTCACCTTTCCGATAACAATATTACGGATTTTTCAGGTCTTTCCGGCCTTACAAATCTCCGGACACTCGGACTTAATAATGCAAACCTCACAAATGAGGGGCTTTCATCGCTTATGTTCCTCGGGAGCCTTTCGTCACTCAACATAGAAAATAATGAACAGCTGACCGGCGAAGCCGTTCAGCTGCTCAAACAATCGATTCCTATGTGTACCGTAACTCACTCTGAGCTTACCAGTATGGTTTATTTTGAAAACTATGCCGTTGCAGGGGACACCTATGAGATAAATCTGAGCGGTCTGAACATTTATGACATAAACAGCTTCGGACAGCTCCAGCATCCTGAGACCGTAAATATGGCACGCAACAGCATTTCCAATATATATGTATTCCAGAACGCCAACAACAGGGGATATGTGAAACACCTTGACCTTTCCTACAATCTCCTGCAGGACATCACTCCGCTTGCGAGTCTGACAAATCTGGAGACTCTGGACATCTCCTATAATACGGTCAGCTCCGAGCTGCCGCTTCTGGCGCTTTCCAATCTGAGAGTCCTGAATGTCAGCGGCACACTGCTGTCATGGGAGCAGGTAGAGATATTACGGATGAATTTACCTATGTGTACCGTGATATCAAGCTATGGCTGATGTCTCCTCCGGTGGGACATATTTCGGCACAAACCGTAAATTCATATCCGTTTCCACGCCGATCCCGGGAACGGTCTCCGTAAAGCTGTACTGCCACATATCAGCAGCATAATAAAAATTGGGAAATCCGCTTTCCGGCAGTGCAAACCAGAACTGATAGTCTGTGAGCCTGCTGAGGTCGTAGCCGTAATATCCGAGATTGCGGTTAAAGTAAACACAAGCTTCGTAGCCTGCATTCTTTATCGTTTCACAGAATGCAATGGCACATTCTGTTCTGACCTCCATTGATACATCGGCTGTTCTTGAATCCTCTTCGTCGATCTTTTCCCAGTCGAATACGATCGGCAGAGAAACATCGTAGCCTTTGATCCTTTCAAGGATGTAATGAGCTTCTTCCAGCGCCTCGGCGACCGTTATGGCCTGCGAGAACATATAAACACCCGTTTCCAGTCCGTTCTCTTTTGCGCCTGACATATTTTTCTCGAAATATGCATCATCGAACAGACCGCCCTCGGTATAACCTCTGCGTCCGGCTCTGATATAGACATAGTCGATCCCGGAGCCGGCCGCTTTTTCCCAGTCGATCTCCTTTTGATGTTCGGAAACATCTATGCCGCGGAATACAGAAAAATCATTTCCGAGATAATTTATTTCTCCGCCTGCATCCGAAAAATACTCTGCTGTCAATGTGTTTACCGGTACGCCCTCCAGCGGAGTCATCCAGACCCAGTCAAATCCGTCATAGATATAGACCTGTCCCTCGTGGGGATCGACCTCCGTCCGAGCTTTCAGCAGTTTTCCGCCTATAAGAGAGACGGCGATAAGAAGTCCTGCAAGAACTGCCGCCATACCGAGGGAAAGGAAACGCTTTCCTGCGCGGCGGCGTCTTCCTCGCTGCGGGTAGGTCGTGCGTCCGGAATATCTTGTATCTGTTCTCATCTGTTTCTCCTGTGCTGCTTTTTTTAATATATTACCATGCTCGACATTTTTTTTCAATCAAAACAATACGGGTGTCATTTATGCAAATAAGCAGAATAAATCTGAATTCAAATAAATTTCCAAAGCTTAAAATTGCCCTGCTTGCGGATATACATGACAGACCCTGCCGCGATGTACTTGCCGTATTGACATATGAAAAGCCGGATATTATTACCGTTGCGGGAGATCTTACGGATAAACCTCTCAATCCCGACAGTCAGGCGCTTGTTGTTTTGAGAAAATGTGCCGATATCGCGCCTGTTTTCTATTCAGCAGGAAACCACGAATGTATGTTCGGAGAAAAAGACAGACGCCTTGTCTCCTGCGCGGGCGGGGTTTTACTTAATAATGAATTCCGTATGTGCCGTGGAATATATATAGGCGGCTTGCGCACCGGCTTTGACGGAAAGAGCAAACATAGCAGTCCGCCGCCGGAAACGGCATGGCTTGCTGATTTTGAAAAGCTTGGCGGAGTTAAAGTTTTGATCTGCCATCACCCCGAGTATTATGAGAAATATCTCCGAAATCGGGATATTGACCTTATTTTGTCCGGTCATGCACACGGAGGGCAGATGCGCTTTTTCGGTCGGGGACTGTTTTCCCCGTCACAGGGATTTTTTCCGGCATATACCAAGGGGAGCTATGACGACAGGCTCGTTGTGAGCGCAGGACTTGCAAATTCGACCTTTATTCCGCGCTTTAATAATCCGAGAGATTTGGTGCTTATAGAGACAGGATATACAGGTGATAAATAGTATGTGCAATATCGGCTGCCATATTTCGTCCGCCGGCGGCTTTCTTGCGATGGGCAGAGAACGGAGAGCAGTTTGCAATATTGGTTTTTCCAATGAATAAAAGCCTTGACACATTCGTAATCCGGATTATCGGCAATGGCAGCGTTTTCCCGCACAACCTGCGCCATCTGTTTGCCCCAAAGCATAAAATGAGAGTGGCAAAAACCCTGTATTTTCAAGGTTTTTGCCACTCTCAAAACTGTATTTGCAGCTTATTTGTCGCTTAAATCTGCAAAGAGATACTAAAGGATAATAAGCGACAGCAGAAAAATGTTCCAAACGGGCTATTGAAAATCGGCGGGTTTCGGCTTATAATGAATATGGAGTTTTTTATCCTTGCGCTGCGGGTTTTTGAAATCCGAAAATAATTCGGAAAATATATTTAAAAAGCAGTAGCCCTTTTTCGGAATGCTTCGTATAAATAAATGCAAGGGAAAAAGTCTTGCCAAAGCTGTAACATTTTTCGTTCTGCTGCGTATTAAGAAATGAAATCAAAATTTGAAAGGAGCAAACCCCATGAAAACAAAAGAAGAACTGAATTCCCTGAAAGAGGAAGCCGAAACCGTGAGCAGGGAGATGCATGAGCTGACAGATGAAGAGCTTGCGCAGGTAACGGGCGGCGGTCTCTCCGACATCATCGAGCTCGCCCTTGAGCAGCCCGGCGTTGAGATTCCAGGAATTCACCCTTGAGCTGAGTGAGCGCCCCGCTTTATAAATATCTGGCATCTGAAATCTTCTCCCCCTTGGTTCGACCGTTTCTCTGCGCCGTGATAAATCG
>JAUNND010000103.1:0-1232 GCA_030531595.1 Eubacteriales bacterium
ATAAATTCGACAGACGAACTCAAATCTTCGGTCTCACATCATTGACTAATGTACACAAATTTGCGCAAACATATAATTTGTGTAAAGAAACGGCTTTTACTTTTTGCCGAAATGAGCTATAATCAAGAAAAAACGTGGCAAAGGTAAAGAAAAAATGAAACGGAAAATGAATTCACTGCAGGCACTTCGCGCTCTGGCGTGTATGTGCGTGTTTATCTATCACTGCTTTTCAAAGACGATCGTCTTCTGGGGCGTCTCGGTTTTCTTTTACCTGTCGGGCTTCCTTCTCGTATACAGACATCTGAATGAGAATTTTTGTTCCGAAAAAGCCGGACTTAAAAATTCTCTCTCTTTTGCATGGGGCAGAATGAGAAAGCTCTACCCACTGTATGTCCTCTCCATGCTGCCGATACTTGCGCTTGAGCTTTATTCGTACTTCAACGGTCTGTCGGATATCACAATGGCTGAAACGTGTAAAAAGCTGCTCGCCTCGCTGCTGATGGTGCAGTCGTGGATCCCGAATAACCACTATGTTTTTGCGTATAACGGCATCGGCTGGTATGTCTCTTCAGCGTTTTTCACCTATATGATCTTCCCGGGAATAATACGCCGTATCCGCAATTACAAAAACAGCAGGAGTCCGTATATCGCTATCGGCATTATTTTTGCCGTGATGCTTGCGCTCGGCTTTGCCGCTCCCGCCCTCGGGCGGCTTGAAAGCAGACTGAATATACAAAGCGACGACAGCTTTGAAATGTGGTTTACCTACAATTTTCCGCCGTTTCGCGCTCTGGAATTTGCGATCGGCTGCAATCTGGGCTGCATTTTTGCAAAAGCGGAGAATACATCGTCTGAAAAGACCTCTGCGCTGCTCGATGCTCTGTGCGTTGTGCTGTTTTTTGCCGCATGGTCTGTTTACAGATTTACAGACTGTATCTTTGCGGGCGAGGCGTTCTGTTATTCTCAACTCTTTGCACCGTTCTGTATCGTGTTTCTGTGCGCGTTCGTCATAAACAAGGGGATTATTTCAAGAGTGTTTACAAACCCCGTCACCGTGTTTATCGGCAATATCAGCAGCTGGTTCTTCCTTATCCACATGGACGTGATGAAATACTATCATATTTTTCTGGAGACATTCGGCGCTTCAACGGAACTTATCAACATTCTGATCGTCCCAGTTGTAGGAGGAATAACGATCCTCCTGTCCATGGCTTACGACAGAATAATAAAAA
>JAUNND010000103.1:1242-3829 GCA_030531595.1 Eubacteriales bacterium
TTGCAAAATTCCGTCGGTTATGGTAAACTAAATTATCTGTTTGCGGACTTTTTCGCAAAAGCTTCATCAGGAGGATGGTTCATATGAAAAAAGGCTTGAAAGTATTGCTGGTGATCGTTCTGATCTTGTGCATCGGCGCATTTGTATTCAGCGGTCTGAAGCTTCTGAAGATCCAAAAGGAATATAAGGAAGCCAGAGAGTATTACGATCAGTTGAGCGACACCTATGTTTCCGTCGCCGCGACCCCCGCACCCGACGAGAATGCGGATAAGGTGGAGGTCACCGAGACTGAGGACAAGGAGGTATGCCCCATCACGGTCGACTTCAACAATCTGCTTGCGACCAATAAGGACGTCTGCGCATGGCTCTACTCCGGAGATACTCCGATAAACTATGTCGTTGTTCAGGGCGAGGACAACAACAACTATCTGCACCACAAGCTTGACGGCACCTATAATGCCAGCGGCACTCTGTTCATAGACTGTGAATGCGGTCCCAACTTCTCGGGAGCCAACACCATTATCTACGGTCACAACATGAAGGACGGCTCCATGTTTGCCTCTCTCCATAACTATGTGGATCAGAGCTACTATGACGCTCACCCCGTTCTGTATATCAGCACTCCCGCCTGCGATTACAAGCTGGAGGTCTTCTCCTGCTTCACCTGCGACTATGATGCCGATACCTACACTCTCTCCTTCGCAAGCGAGGAGGATTATTCCGCATTCCTTACCAAGATGGCTTCTCAGTCCAATGTCAAGACCAACGTGGAGGTCTCCTCGGAGGAGCGCGTTGTGACTCTCTCCACCTGCACCTATGAGTATGACAACGCAAGATATGTTGTCATGGCAAAGCTCGTTCCTCTGGCACAGTAAGCTGTAATATAGTTTCAAACCCCGAAGTGCACAGACACTTCGGGGTCTTTTCATTATATCTTTCTTATGCTTACTTCACCGAAAGACACATTTCTTATTTGCCCGTCGACCTCCGCAATGAGCGAGAAATCCTCGCCGATGCCGAGTGAGCGGGCATTTTTGCGCTCTTCTCCGCATATTATGACGATATCGCAGCCGACAGTGACACAGGCGCTTCTGTATTCGTCGAGACAGTATTTCCTGTTCTCCGTCCAGAGTGAATACATCGTGTCCAGCTCTCCGATGATCGCGGCGGCAAGCCTTTCAATGCCGACCGTTTCGCCTGTTTTTTCACAGAGCGAGACGGCGATCTTTTGAAGCTCTTCCGGAAAGACGGAAAAATCGGTGTTCACATTGATGCCGATGCCGACGACCACAAACCGCCGACCGAGGTAAACGGAGCTCTCTGTCAGAATGCCGCAGAGTTTTTTTCCGTCGATCAGCAGGTCGTTAGGCCATTTTATGTCAACCGATATGCCGCAAACCTTTTCGATCGCACGTCTCACGGCGACGGCGGCACAGGGGGTCAGCGTGGAGATATCCTCCGGCGCACATTTCGGGAAAAACAGCATCGACAGATACAGCCCTCCTTCGGGAGACTCAAAGCTTCTGCCCATCCTGCCGCGTCCAGCCGTCTGTTTTTCGGCGACAAGCGTGAAGCCTTCGGCAATTCCCGAGGGTACAAGCCCTTTTATGATTGTATTCGTAGATGTGACACAGGGCTTGTAAACGACCGGAGCCGTCCTTTTGAGGCTTGAAAGGTCCATACTCAAAGTTTTGCGCGGAAATCGGCGTATGCCTGCTTCCCGCCCGCCAGGACCGAGGGACGGCTGCCGTCCATGGGCAGGGGAGTGCCGTCGACCGTTGAGCAGATACCGCCAGCTTCCTGTACGATGAGACAGCCCGCGGCGTAGTCCCAGTAGGACAGAGCCATCTCAAAAAACAGCCCGACGCGGCCGGCGGCAACGTAGGCAAGATCAAGCGCGGCGGAGGCGCCGCGGCGGAGATCGAGACTGCCCTCAAGGGCGATCCTTGCAAGGCGGAAGGTCTCGTCATAGGTCTCCGGCTCATAGGGCGTAGTGCCGAGAGAGAATATATTTTCGCTCAGCGGCGTTTCGGCGGCGCGGATGGGTCTGCCGTTGAGCCATGCGCCCTCGCCCTTTACGGCTGAGAACATTTCCTTTAAGTAAGGATTATATACCGCACCGGCGGTCAGCACGCCGCATCTGACATAGGCCACGGAGATGGAGCTGTGGTTATAGCCCTTGACGAAGTTCATCGTGCCGTCGATGGGGTCGATGACAAAAAGATGCTCTGCGTGAAGATCGTCGTGCAGCGCGTTTTCCTCGCAGAAAAAGCACGCACCGGGAACAGACTCGCGCAGTCTTGCGACAACAAGCTCCTGCACACGCCTGTCATATTCCGTCACGACGTCGCGGTGACAGGTCTTTTCCTCTGTCATGATGCCGCTTGCGTGAATAATAAGCTCGGCGGCCTCAAGCTCGGCGCTTATGATCGCGTCATATATTTTTCTGATCTCTTCGTTCATAATCGGTCACTTCCAATCAAATCGTATATGCAGGATTATAGCACCGACCGACCGCCGTGTAAATCCGAATTTTGTACATTAGTCAATGATGTGAGACCGAAGATTTGAGTTCGTCTGTCGAATT
>JAUNND010000104.1 GCA_030531595.1 Eubacteriales bacterium
CTTCGTAAAGAAGCAGACCGAAAAGGGCAAGGATCCCGCAACGCTCACTGAGGAAGCATGGAAAAAGTCTCTCAAGAAGCTGACCCTCGCTCCCGTTGCAGAGCGTCTGTCTCAGCTCCTCGGCATGGATGTTATCTTCGCTTCCGACACCGTCGGCGAGGACGCTCAGGTCAAGGCCGCCGCACTGCAGCCCGGTCAGCTCCTTCTCCTTGAGAATACCCGCTTTGAAAAGGGCGAGACCAAGAACGATCTCAAGCTCGCCAAGGCTCTTGCAGACCTGGCAGAGGTCTTTGTTTCCGACGCTTTCGGTACCGTTCACAGAGCGCACGCCACCACCGCAGGTGTTGCCGAATATCTGCCCGCTTACTCCGGCCTGCTCGTTGACAAGGAGCTGTCTGTCATGGGCAAGGCTCTTGAAAATCCCGTCCGTCCCTTCGTTGCCGTTCTGGGCGGCGCAAAGGTCTCCGATAAGATCAATGTCATCAACAATCTTCTTGAGAAGGCAGACACCATCATCATCGGCGGCGGTATGGCCTACACCTTCAAGAAGGCTCAGGGCTTCGAGATAGGCACCTCTCTTCTTGAGGCCGACCGTATCGACTACGCTAAGGAAATGATCGCAAAGGCCGAGGAAAAGGGCGTTAAGCTCCTTCTGCCCGTTGACAATCTATGCGCAAAGGAATTTTCCGCCGATGCAGAGCCCGTCCTTGTTGATGGCAACATCCCCGAGAATATGATGGGCATGGATATCGGACCCAAGACCGTTGAGCTTTTTGCCGCAGCCGTCAAGGGCGCAGGCACCATCGTCTGGAACGGACCTATGGGCGTATTTGAGTTCGATAAGTTTGCAGGCGGCACTAAGGCAATGGCACAGGCACTGGCTGAGTCCGGCGCGATCACCATCGTAGGCGGCGGCGACAGCGCGGCAGCCGTTGAAAAGCTCGGCTTTGCCGATAAGATCACCCACATTTCCACCGGCGGCGGCGCAAGCCTTGAGTTCCTCGAAGGCAAGGAGCTTCCCGGCGTTGCCTGTCTGCTCGACAAATAATAAATAACTATATATAAACGGAGATATTATAATGAACAGAAAGTACCGTAAGACTATTATTGCCGGCAACTGGAAGATGAACATGACCAATTCCGGCATCAAGCCCTTCATGGAAGAGCTGAAAGCAAATATGCCCAAGGCAAAGCAGTGCGACGTCGTTCTCTGCACTCCCGCCGTGATGATCCAGACCATGGTCAAGGCCGGTAAGGACTGCAAGGTCGCAGCCGGCGGTCAGGACGTCAGCATTTACGACAAGGGCGCATACACCGGAGAGGTCTCCGCGACCATGCTTGAGGACATCGGTGCAAAATACTGCATCGTCGGTCACTCCGAGCGCCGCCAGTACCACGGTGAGACCGATATGATGGTCAACGCCAAGGCAAAGAAGCTGCTTGAGAAGGGCATCAATCCCATCATCTGCGTAGGTGAGAGCCTTGAGCAGCGCGAGAACGACCTGACTATGGAGTATGTCGCATATCAGGTCAAGGCAGCTCTCAGCGGCATCGACGCGACCGCACTGCGTCACTGCGTAATCGCTTACGAGCCTATCTGGGCCATCGGTACCGGCAAGACCGCGACCTCCGAGCAGGCACAGGAGGTCTGTGAGGAGATCCGTGCCGTCATCCGCAAGATCTACGGCGCACGTCCCGCACGTGCAGTCTCCATCCTCTACGGCGGCAGCATGAACGCAAAGAACGCCTATGAGCTGCTTGCACAGCCCGACATCGACGGCGGTCTCATCGGCGGCGCATCCCTTAAGCCCGCAGACTTTGCCACCATCGTTGCGGCTACCGCACAGGACTGATTTTATAATTAGGCTGTAGTATCTTTGCAATAGCGCAGAAATCTGTCATTGCGAGTCCAGTCCGCAGACTGGATGTGGCAATCCGCATTCCCTTAGCAATGTAGAAGCTTTATCAAAGCAAAGGAAAAACGGATTCCCACACCAGCGTGCGCGCTGGTTCGGAATGACAGACTTTATGCAAAGTGCGGATTTATTGCAGCCCAAAGGTATGGAGAACAAAATGACTAAAAAAGCTGTTCTTGTAATTATGGACGGTTTCGGTATTGCACCTCCCACCGAGGGCAACGCCGTTTTCAAGGCAGAGACCCCCAACCTTGACCGTCTCTTTTCGACATTTCCTACTTCACAGCTCATGGCGTCAGGCCTTGACGTCGGTCTTCCGGAGGGACAGATGGGCAACTCCGAGGTCGGACATACCAACATCGGCGCGGGCCGCGTCGTGTTCCAGATCCTGCCCAAGATGAGCCGTGATATAAAAAACGGCAAATTCTTTGAAAACAAGGTCTACATCAAGGCGATAGAGGACGCTAAAGCAAACGGAAAGAAGCTTCACATCATGGGTCTTCTCTCTAACGGCGGCGTTCACAGCCACATCGAGCATATCTTCGGCATTCTCGACATGGCAAAGCAGCGCGGCGTGGAAAAGGTCTATGTGCACTGCTTCCTTGACGGGCGTGACGTTCCTCCCAAGAGCGGCGCGGGCTTTGTAGCTCAGCTTGCCGACAAGTGCGAAGAGCTCGGCAATGCTCAGATAGCCACTATTCAGGGCCGCTTCTGGGGCATGGACAGAGACAAACGCTGGGACCGTGTTGAGAAGGGCTATAACGCCATCGTCTGCGGCGAGGGCATTGCAAATTCCGACCCCGTGGGCGCGGTTGAAGCAAGCTACGCAAACGACAAGACCGATGAATTCGTAGAGCCTGTTGTGGTATGCCCCGAGGGTATTATTGAAAAAGGCGACAGCGTTATCTTCATGAACTTCCGCCCCGACCGCGCAAGAGAGATGACATGGGCGTTAAATCTTGCCGATTTTGACGGCTTTGAGCGCAAAAAGACCGTCTATCCTCTCTCCTACGTCTGCACCGCGCAGTATGACGAGACTCTGCCTCTGCCTATCGCATATCCCCCCGAGGTCATTGAGAACACTCTCGGTGATTTCGTCAGCGCAAAGGGCTTAAAGCAGTTCCGTGTTGCCGAGACCGAGAAGTACGCCCACGTCACCTTCTTCTTCAACGGCGGCGTTGAAAAGCAGACCGAGGGTGAGGACAGATGCCTTGTTCCTTCCCCCAAGGAGTTTGCGACCTATGACCTCGTCCCCGCAATGAGCGCGGAAAAGGTCTGCGATAAGCTCATTGAGGCAATCGCTTCCGATAAATATGACCTTATCGTGTGCAACTTTGCAAACTGCGATATGGTAGGACATACCGGCGTGATGGAAGCCGCCGTTACTGCCGTCGAGACCGTTGACAAGTGCATGGGACGCATCATGGCGGAGACGGAAAAGCATGAGGATCTTACTCTCCTTGTCACTGCCGACCACGGCAACGCCGACTGTATGTTTGACGAAAGCGGCAAGGTAAATACCGCCCATACCACCAACCCCGTTCCCTTTACCGTCTGCAAAAAGGGCGTTAAGCTCAATAACGGCAGACTTGCCGACATCGCACCCACTATACTCTCCGTCATGGGTCTTGAACAGCCCGAGGAAATGACCGGCGAGTGCCTTATAGCAAAGTAAATCCGTTTTTTTGATTATACTATCATTTATGGAAGGAGATCGTTATGATCTATACCAGCGAAGTTAACAAGATGTGCCCCGTCGCAAAGGGCGCATACCACGGCCCCGCACCCATCCCCGAGGAGGGCAAATGGGTACAGGCAAAGCAGATTTCCGACATTTCCGGCTTCACCCACGGTATCGGCTGGTGCGCACCTCAGCAGGGCGCCTGCAAGCTGAC
>JAUNND010000040.1 GCA_030531595.1 Eubacteriales bacterium
ATGGGCGGAAAAGGGCGGATCAAAACCTGTAAATCCTTATGGCGAACCGCCTTTAGGCGGTTTTTTGACTGTTATAGTGAATATCAGCTTATTTTCAGAGTCTCCCAGAGACTTGTGAGGTAGGCAAGCATATCGGCATCGAGGGTCTTATATGCGTATTTGTTATACTGCTCACGGAAGTCTATTTCGGGATAGAGGATAGACATTGTCTCCTCGCCAAGATCCTCTATATAGCCTTCATCCTCATAGACGGCTGAGTTTGGAGAGGCATAATAGATATATTCGGCGTTTGCGATGGCAGGCTCGGGAGAGAGCATATAGTTGATGAATATCTCCGCAAGGTCTTTATTCCGGCAGCAGGTGGGGATACACATGGCGTCAACGAAGTAATTCGTTCTCTCCGGGTAATAAAACTGCAGATCGACATTCTCGGACTGATTGTCGAGCATTGTGAAGTAGTCGCCGGCATAATACGCGCCGATCGCCGCTTCTCCGCTCTCCATCATATTATATATCTCGTCCATGACATAGCTCTTGACAAGATTATTCTGAGCTTTAAGCTCTTCAAGAGCCCTGTCCCATTCGGCGTGGTCGGTGGAGTTGACATCCAGACCGAGCTTATACTGAGCGGTGCCGAAGCCGTCACGGGGATTATTGAACTGAAGGATATTCCCTGCATACTTCTCGTTCCACATCAGATCCCAGTCACCGGCATCACTCTCGTCCACCACATTCGCGTCATAGATGATACCGACAACACCGTAGGTATATGGAACGGTATACATATTATCCGGGTCGTAGTAGAGGCCGCGGAAGTCTTCATTGATATTTTCATAGTTGGGGATATTATCAAAGTTGAGCGGAGTGAGCATATTCTCTTCTCTCATGCGGGCTATCATGTAGTCGGATGGAATGATAACGTCATAGCTGACAGCACCGGAGGATAGTTTCGCGTACATATCCTCACAGCTTGCAAAGGTGGAATAATTTACCTTTATTGCCTGACCGTAGGTCTCCTTATACCAGTTTTCAAATTCCTTGACGGTATTAAAAGAGCCTTCGGAGCCGTCGGATATATACTCGCCCCAGTTATAGACGTTCAAAGTCAGCGTATCGGATGAGCCGCAGCCGCTCAGCACGGACATACAGCCGATCAGCAGCGCGAGAATGAGGGCAGCATAAACAATTTTTTTCATGGTACTTTCTCCTTTTTCATTTACGTTCTGCACGTATCTTTTCGGTATCTCCTGTGTCGCTCAGATTTGATATAAGCAAAAGCGCGAGAATGACAAAGAAAATTATGGTCGCCAAAGCGTACATTTTGGGGGTCACGGTCTTCTTGGTCATGTTGTAGATGCGTATGGGGAGGGTCTGGAAACCGTTGCCGGAGGTGAAGTAGCTTATTACAAAGTCATCAAGAGACAGAGTAAACGCCATGATAAGACCTGTTACGATGCCCGGCATGATCTCCGGTATTTCGACCTTGACAAACGCCCTGATCGGAGTGCAGCCCAGATCCATAGCCGCCTCGGGGAGAGATTTATCCATCTGCTGCAGCTTGGGCAGAACCTGCAGAATAACGTACGGCAGGCAGAAGGTCACATGGGCTATGAGCATGGTGGCAAAATTGAGGCTCGTTGCCGCACCGAACAGTCTGCCCACGAAAACGAACATCAGCATCAGAGAAATACCGGTTATGATATCGGGGTTTATCATCGGTATATTTGTAACGGTATCCATGGCGGCACGGACGAAACGGTTTCTCAGCTTATAGATACCGACAGCCGCGGCAGTACCCATAACAGTGGAAATAGCGGCGGCGGATAGAGCAAGGATGAGCGTATTCTTTACGGCGTCGAGAGTTTCGGAGTCTCTGAACAGCTCTCTGTACCAGTTGAGTGAAAAGCCGGAGAACACCGAGAGGCTTTTTGCCTCATTGAAGGAGAAGACCAGCAATATGGCAATAGGTGCAAAAAGGAAGATCATAACAAGGGCAGTATATATTTTTGAAGCTTTTTTCATTCCTCTACCCCCTTATGCCGCCGTGTGATTGTCGGTCAGTCTCTGCATTATAGCCATGCACACGAGCAATATCACCATGAGGACAAACGCGATGGCGGCGGCAAAATGCAGATTGTTTGCCGTATACTGGCTCTCGATCGCATCGCCTATGAGATAGAATTTGCCGTTGCCGAGTTTCTGGGAGATATAGAACGTGGAAATGGAGGGGATCAGCACCATCGTGATGCCCGAGATAACGCCCGGCAGACTGAGCGGCCAGATAACGCGTCTGAGAACACCCGCGCTGTCACAGCCCAGATCCTTTGCCGCCTCGATAAGCTTAACATCCATCTTTGCCATGACAGAATAGATGGGCAGTATCATATACGGGAAATAGTCATACACCATACCGATTACGACCGCGCCCTCGGTACCGATAATGTGTACCTTTTTCAGTCCCAGAGCGGACAGGATGCCGTTTAATATGCCCGTATCCTGCAATATGGTCATCCATGCATAGGTCCTGATCAGAAAGTTCATCCACATTGGGATCATAATAAGGGTTATCAGAATTTTCTGCGTCCTGTCCCCCGCTTTTGAAATGATATAGGCCATCGGATAGCCCAGCACAAGACAGATTACGGTAGAAATAACGGCAAGCTTCAGGGACCTCATAAAGATAAGAAGGTAGGTATGTACCTCTTTTACCGTCTCACCGTCCGAAAGCTGAGAGGTCGCCGTGAAAAACTTTGTGATATTATCGGTAGTAAAATTGAAATTGCTGTCGGTAAAGGCATAGTACGCCACAAAGATCAGCGGAACAACGATGAACAGTGCCGCCCACACCGAGTACGGCGCGAGGCACAGCCGCTGAACGAGCGAGGTCTGTTTTTTTACACCACTGTTCATTCCGCGCTCTCACTTTCCGCATCATTCAGCTCGTCAAGCTCATTGGAGAAGGAGGAATAGTCACCGAACATACCCGAATACTCTGACTTCTTCATAATATGAATTGCGTCCGGCTCGATATAAAGCCCAATATGCTCGTCCACATCCACAAAATCGGTCGTCTGTATCATCCATTTGAAGCCGTTGATGTCAACGATTATCTCATAGTGGACACCGAGGAAGGTAACAGAGGTGACAACGCCCTTGAGCATACCCTTGTCCTCGGAGACGATATCCACATCCTCGGGACGGACGACCACATCTACCGGCTCCTTCTTCTCAAAGCCGAAGTCCACACAGTTGAAAACGTGACCGGAGAACGCGACCTTGCGGTCGTCAAGCATTACACCGTCCACAATATTGCTCTCGCCGATGAAGTCCGCGACAAAAGCGTTCTGCGGCTCGTTGTATATGTCGACCGGCGTGCCTATCTGCTGTATTCTGCCCTGTGACATAACAACTACGGTGTCGGACATGGAAAGAGCCTCTTCCTGGTCATGAGTGACAAAGATAAAGGTGATACCGGTGGCCTTCTGAATGTTTTTAAGCTCCTGCTGCATATCCTTGCGGAGCTTCAGATCGAGAGCGGCAAGCGGCTCATCCAGAAGAAGGACCTTCGGACGGCTGATCAGAGCGCGTGCAATGGCGACGCGCTGCTGCTGTCCGCCGGAAAGACTTGTCACGCTTCTGCGCTCAAAACCGTTGAGGGCGACAAGGTTCAGCATCTCTCTGACCTTTTGGTCTATCTCATCTCTGTCGACCTTTTTCTCGCGCAGAGGAAAAGCAATGTTTTCATAAACATTGAGATGCGGAAAAAGAGCGTATCTCTGAAAAACAGTGTTAACATTGCGCTTATGCGGCGGAACATCGTTTATTCTGTCCCCCATGAAGATAACGTCACCGCTGTCGGGAGTCTCAAAGCCGCCGATGATACGCAGAGTGGTAGTCTTGCCGCAGCCGGAGGGTCCGAGCAGTGTCAGAAATTCGTTATCATATATGTCAAGATTAATATTGTCGAGGACAGTCAGACCGTCAAATGTTTTGTTTATATTTTTCAGCTCAATTATCTTTTTCATTCTCTTAAGCTCCCATAACGACAAAAAATGACGTATGCAGCGCATACGTCATTTGTGAAAACCTTATCAGCCCGTAAAAATCACAGGCGGGTTCCCAATGGGTTTGAGAGTCTATATAGCAAGAAACTACTTTTACTACTCTTATTGACCATTTCACAAGTTAAGTATGCTAAGCATAGCACGGTTAATAAAATCCTCATGCGGAAGACAGTATCTCCGCAAAAACAGGTACATGAGGATTTTTTCGCATCCGTTCCGGTTGCCGCGCAAGCGGCGAGGAACGGGCGATTTTATTACTGTGAAAGCACAGCTTTCACAGTAACCAACTTATAAAACTTGAGCTCCTAACTCAATCAATAAGGCAACAGAAGTTGCCGCCGCATTCCGCGGAAAATCGGCATTCGACCCGGCTGTCCGTCTGGCCTCGGCTATTTGCATAGCGGTCGTTATCTTGCTTCGGATATGACTACCCGATTGGGATAAGGTATTTTAACAATTTATACACAGATTGTCAATGGGTATCAACAAACTTTAATATGTGATTTTATACAAAAAAAGTCCCTGCGGCGGTGCAGTAAAACCCGCAAGCATACGGTCACGGCTTTCAAGAATATCCATAAGCTCCCGCGGTTTTCTCTTGCCTTCCCCGACCTCTAAAAGAGTGCCGACAATAATGCGCACCATGTTGTAAAGGAAGCCGTCGCCGGTAAGAAGTATTTCGATCCTGTCTTTGTTTTCTCTTATCTCGATACATTCAAGCGTCCTTACAGTCGATTTTTTACTGCTTTTAAGAGAACAGAACGCCATGAAATCATGCCTGCCGACAAGGTATCCGGCTGCCTCGCGCATTGCCTCGATGTCAGGTGCTCCGTCAAAGCGGTACACGTATTTTCTTTCAAATACGCACGGGGCATCGCCGGTCACTATCCTGTACATATAGGTCTTTGATTTGCAGGAAAGCCTTGCGTGAAACCGTGGCGGCGCCTGTTCAAGACTGACTGCCCCGATGTCCTCGGGAAGATATTCCCTGAGAAGCCTGAGAAGCTCAGAGCATGAATACTCCGTATCGCTGTGAAAGGAGCAGACCTGACAGAGAGCGTGAACGCCCGCGTCCGTCCGACCGCAGCCGCTTATTTCGATGTTCTCCCCTGTTATCCTGCCGAGAGTGCTTTCGATTTTCGATTGTATGGTGTTGTCGGTATTTCCCTGCCTCTGCCAGCCCTTATAGCGTGTGCCGTCATAGGAAAGTGTGAGCTTATAGTTCATGCCTTTTCTCCGTTAAAAATATATATTTGAATTATAAATCATTTCCGCCGGAATTGCAAACAGAGCTGAAATGTGGTAAAATCGGAGAAAAGGAGTGATCAGATGAATAATTTATCTCAGCTTGAAAAAGGCCGGTCGACTGATGAGCGCATTGAAAAAGAAAAGCGCTGCTACGATTTTCTTGACAGGCTCGGTATTGAATATTTCCGCGTCGACCATGACCACGCGGACAGTATTGAAGAATGTGAAAAGATAGAAAAGGTATTGGGCTGCAAAATATGCAAAAATCTTCTGCTGACGAACAGGCAGATGACGGCGATTTATCTGCTTGCCATGCCGGGTGAAAAGCCTTTTAAGACAAAGATACTTTCCAAACAGATAGGCACTGCCCGACTGAGCTTTGCATCCCCCGAACAGATGCTCAGAGCTCTTGATATAACCCCCGGATCGGTCAGTGTTTTAGGGCTTATGAACGATAAAAACAACGAGGTCAAACTGCTGATCGACAAAGACCTGCTGAAAGAGGAATTTTTCGGCTGCCATCCGTGCATCAATACATCCTCGCTCAGAATAAAAACCTCGGACATTATAGAAAAAATAATTCCCGCTACAGCACACGATATAGAGTACGTAGAGCTGCCGTGGGAGTTTGATGAATAAAAAAACGACCTCCCGAATAATCGGGAGGTCGAAGTTTTTTAAGTATCAAGCTTTGCGCGGAAGGTAAATTATGCCTTCTTTGCTTCCTTCTTGGTCAGGACCTGAACGCCCTGGATAACAAGGATAACAGCGAGAACTACAAGGCCGATGGACCAGATCATCTGGAACCAGTCACCCCATGCAGCAGCGCCGCCGCCGATCATCTTGATCTTGCCGATGATGGTGGTGATCAGAGAGGTGATGGTTGCAACAAGCATGAATACCATGGGGAAGAAGAACATCTTGTTGTTCTTGCCCTTGTTGCCCAGCCATGCGGCGACTGCCAGCATTGCAAGACCTGCAAGCAGCTGGTTTGCAGCACCGAACACGCCCCAGATCTGGGACAGACCCATGAAGCCCATGCCGCAGCCGATGACGACCATGACGAGTGTGGAGACGAACGGGTTGGAGAAGACCTTTGCGGCACCGGTAAGCTGATCACGGGTCTTTCCTTCGGGAATGAAGAGCTCTGCGAACATATAACGTGCAAGACGTGTACCGGAGTCAAGAGAGGTCAGAGCAAAGACGGAGACAGCCAGAGTCAGCAGGGTGTATACGGTATCGTATACGGGGTTGGAGAAGTCTGCAACACCGCCGAACATGGTTGCGACCATGGTTGCAACACCACCGGCGAAGATGGTGGGAGGTGCGGAAACAAGGAACTTCTCGCCGCCGCCGATGTTGGTGTCTTTGAAGACAACGCCGACTGCGATGATGGAGATGATTGCCAGAGCGGACTCAACGATCATTGCGCCGTAGCCGATGACCTTAGCGTCCTTCTCGGAGTTGAGCTGCTTGGAGGTGGTACCGGAACCGATAAGAGCATGGAAACCGGAGACCGCGCCGCAGGCAACGGTGATGAACAGGGTCGGGAAGAGGCTGGAGTTGCCGTTGATGCCTGCCCAGCCGGTAAATGCGGGGAGGTCTACCTTTGCGCCGGAGAAGATGATGCCGACGAATGCAATAATCATCATACCGTAGAGCAGGAAGGAGGACAGGTAGTCACGTGGCTGGAGAAGGATCCAGACAGGCAGCAGAGAAGCGGCCATGACGTAGACTGCGATGAAAATGACCCAACCGGTACGGCTGACGTTGATACCCATATTCAGACCGGCGATAACGATAGCAACGATACCGACGATACCGACGATGGTTGCAGGGCCGACAGGAGCATTCTTACGGTACACGAAGTAACCGAAGATGAATGCAATGACAATGAAGAGCATTGAAGTCGTTGCGGTGGAAGCATTGCCGCTTACATTGGCACGGCCAAAGGTAAGGAACGGCAGAGGATCCTGACCTTCGCCTGCGACGGAAACGAAGGTACCTGCAACAACAGCGGTGAAGGAGGCGATGACGAGGATCAGAACGAGCAGTGCGAAGATGGTGAACAGGCGCTGTGCCTTGACGCCCATCTCGTCCTTGATGACTTCGCCGATGGAGCCGCCGTTATGACGGATGGAGGCGAACAGTGCACCAAAGTCGTGCATTGCACCGAAGAAGATGCCGCCGATCACGACCCACAGGAATACGGGAACCCAGCCGAAGATAGCGGCCTGGATAGGTCCGTTAATGGGGCCTGCACCGGCAATGGAGGAGAAATGATGTCCCATCAGAACGGCGGGGTTAGCAGGAACGAAGTCCTTACCGTCGTAGCTGGTGTGTGCGGGAGTTTCACGAGAGGGATCGACGCCCCACTCTTTTGCCAGCCAGCTGCCGTAAAAGACGTAGCCAAGTGCCAGCAGGACTAATGCGATGAGAAGAATAACTATTGCGCTCACACTATTCACTCCTTATAAGAATAAAATAAAATTTATCACCACTCGCAGCTTTACTTTCTGTTAGCTGCAAATAGTTTACTGAAATAATCGGCCAGCTCATGACCGGGCGGGTTCGGATAAGCTTTCTCCTCCCCCAGATCCACAGCCGCCGTTTTAAGCTCCGTAAAGCCGTGGAGAGAGAACATATAATTCTTGCTGTATTTTTTCTTCTGTATGTATTTTGCCGTTTCCCTGTCAAAGCTGTCGGCGATGAAAATGACCTTGATATGAGTATATTGATGCTCCCTGTGGGGCTTTACCCGCGGCAGCCCCTGATCAAGAGCATACCGTATGCATTCATCGATCAGAGCATTGTCAAAGCTGTCCGAGGAGAATATATAGGCGAACTCATTGGTCTCATTGGCCCATATCTTGATGTTCTTGCTCATCCAGTATTTTTCAGCCCTCGAATAATAGTCCGCTCTGAAAACAAGAGGCAGATCGGTCTCACAGCCGTCGTCATTTTCAAAAATGTCGTAATACGCACTGAATGAATCCTGCAGTACAGGTAAAAACTCAGCTCGCTCCATCCGCGCCCTCCTAAAAATGAACAATCTGTGACATTACAGGTAATATAACTCATTACGGCAAAAATTTCAATAGATAATTTGACAAAATTTCAGATTATTTTTTTATTAAATTGAATATTGATGTGCTTTATCCGCATTTCGCAGGTGTAAGTAAATATTTATTCATGTTATTTCTTCCTGATCTTTTATTTCTTTACCGTTTCTTAACTTCTTTTAAAGTTTTTTGCCGTATTTCGGCAATGAAACGGTTTACACGCCGATACTTTTGTAGTAGAATTAAAAAACACATTTTCTTATACGGAGTATTTCGCATGAATTATAAGCTTTGTGTCCCCTGTCTTCTGGGACTTGAGGGTCCTATTGCGGACGAGCTGAAAAGACTTGAATTATCCGATGTTGTCGCCGAGAACGGTCGGGTCTATTTTACCGGTGACGAGACTGCCGTTGCCTCGGCAAATGTCAACCTCAGGATCGGTGAACGCGTTCTGATAGAGGTCGGACGCTTTAACGCCTATACATTTGATGAGCTTTTTGAGGGCGTCAAGGCTCTGCCATGGGAAATGCTGATACCGAAAGACGGCGCTTTCCCGGTCAAGGGACACTCTCTCGATTCAAAGCTCTTCTCCGTTTCCGACTGCCAGAAGATCATCAAAAAGGCCGTCGTGGAAAGACTGAAAAGCGTCTACGGGATAGAATGGTTCGCAGAGACAGGCGAACTCTATCAGATACAGTTTTCCATCATGAAGGACAATGTCTCCGTCTGTATCGACACCACCGGCGACGGTCTGCACAAGCGCGGATACCGTCCTGCTCACAATGCGGCGCCTTTGAAGGAGACAATGGCTGCTGCCATGGTCAAGCTCTCGCGCTACCGCGGCAGGGATGATTTCTGCGACCCATTCTGCGGCAGCGGAACTATCCCCATTGAGGCCGCTCTCATCGCAAAAAACCGTGCGCCGGGGCTTTACCGCGATTTCACAGCCTCCCACTGGAAGCAGATCGCTCCTACCCTCTGGCGTGATGTCAGAGAGCTTGCAAGGTCAAAAGAGTTTAACGGCAATTATAATATTGTCGGGGCGGATATCGATCCAAAGGCTATTGCCATCGCAAGGGAAAACGCGCAGCGTGCCGGCGTTTCCGACATCATCCGCTTTGAAGTCGCCGATGCGGCGGCATTTGAGAGGAAAACAGAGCGCGGCGTTATCGTGACCAATCCACCCTACGGTGAAAGGATCATGGAAAAACAGCAGGCCGAGGAGCTCTACCGGCAGTTCGGCAGACAGTACCTGCAAAGTGAGAACTGGCAGCTTTATCTGCTTTCCTCCCATACCGAATTTGAACGCTGCTTCGGCAAGCAGGCGGATAAAAAGCGCAAGCTCTACAACGGCATGATCAAATGCGACCTGTTTATGTATTTTAACAGAACATAATATTTATTCATATTACAGATAGGAATAAAAGAGGATCACTTATGAAGCATCTCTTTATCGTCAATCCCGTTGCCGGAGGCAAAGACGCGACCGGAACCGTCACCGCAAAGGTGAAAAAAGCTTTTGAGCGCAGAGAAGATACATATGAGATATATGTTACAAAATGTGCCATGGACGCGCCGGTCAAAATTCGTGAGGAAGCCGCGAAGGGCGAGATGCTGCGCGTTTACGCCTGCGGCGGCGACGGTACCTTCAATGAGTGTGTATGCGGCGCCGCGCAGCTTGAAAATGTCGCTGTCTGCCCCTTCCCTACCGGCACCGGCAACGATTTCTGCCGTATGTTCGGTGATGACGCTCCCCTTTTCCGTGATATAAACGCTGTTATTGACGGTGATGTGCGCAAGATCGACCTTATCGACTGCAGCGGTCGCTGGTGTGCGAATATCTGCTCTGTCGGCATCGATGCGAGAATAGGTACCGATGTACATAAGTATTCCGCTCTCCCCGTGATCGGGGGCGCTGCCGCATATGTCGTTTCCGCTGCCGTCAATATGTTCAAGGAGATAGCACGTAATATGAAGATAAGCTGCGGAGATTATCACGCCGAGGGTCAGCACTCTCTGGTATGTGCCTGCAACGGAAGGTTTTACGGCGGCGGCTTCAACCCTACGCTCAGTGCCCGCCCCGATGACGGCTGCCTTGATTTTATCGTTGTCAGAAAGGTCAATCTTCTTACCTTTGCCGCGCTTATCGGAAAGTACTCCAAGGGTAAGGTCAGGGAAATGAAGAAGTACGCCGATGTCCTCACCGGCGATGAGATCACTGTCGAATTTGACGAGGAAACTGTCATCAATGTCGACGGCGAGGCTGTTTGGGCAAAGTCGATGCACGCCGAAGTCGTCCCCGGAGCCCTCAATCTCATAGCTCCGAAGGGCATGAAGTTTTTTGACTGAAGCGGTGCGTCAGAAGTGTAACAGAAAATTAATAAAATAAACATCAATTTTTCTTCTTTGGGTCTTGCAAAAAAAGAAAAATGTGTTATCATTAGCATCGTTAGCACTCGTAATCTGCGAGTGCTAACGATGCTGAATTTTGTAATCAATTATTTGGAGGTATATATTATGAAACTCAGACCCTTGGCTGACAGAGTCGTTCTCAAGCAGAACGCCGCGGAAGAGCGCACCTCTTCCGGTATCTTCCTCACCGCTTCCGCACAGGAGAAGCCCGAGGTTTATGAAGTCGTCGAGGTCGGTCCCGGCGGAATGGTGGAAGGCAATGAAGTCAAAATGATCGTCGAGGTCGGTCAGAAGGTCCTCGTCGGCAAATACACCGGAACAAAGGTCAAGCTCGACGAGGTCGAGTATACTATCGTGCGTCAGAACGACATTCTGGCAGTCATCGAATAATTTACAGGAGGCACAGTAATTATGGCAAAGAAGATCATTTACGGTGAAGAAGCAAGAAAGGCTATCGAGCGCGGCGTTGATCAGCTCGCCGATACCGTTAAGATAACTCTCGGACCCAAGGGCAGAAACGTTGTTCTGGACAAGAAGTTCGGCACTCCCCTGATCACCAATGACGGCGTCACCATCGCCAAGGAGATCGAGCTTGAGGACGCTTTCGAGAACATGGGCGCACAACTCATCAAGGAAGTTTCCACCAAGACCAACGATGTTGCCGGCGACGGTACCACCTCCGCCACCATTCTGGCACAGGCTATGATCAAGGAAGGTCTCAAGAACCTTGCGGCAGGCGCCAACCCCATGGTCATGAAGAAGGGCATTCAGAAAGCCACCGCAGCCGCAGTTGATGCAATCAAGGCCGCTTCTCAGCCCGTCAGCGGCGCAAACGACATCGCCCGCGTCGGCACGATCTCCTCCGGCGACGAGGTCATCGGCTCTCTCATTTCCGAGGCTATGGAAAAGGTCTCCCAGAACGGCGTTATCACCATTGAGGAGTCCAAGACCGCCGAGACATACAGCGATGTGGTCGAAGGTATGCAGTTTGACCGCGGTTATCTCTCCCCCTACATGGCTACCGATATGGACAAGATGGAAGCCGTCATCGACGACGCTCTCATTCTTATCACCGACAAGAAGATCTCCAACATTCAGGACATTCTGCCTCTGCTTGAGCAGATCGTCAAGGCCGGCCGCAAGCTCCTCATCATCGCCGAGGACATCGAGGGCGAGGCTCTTGCAACCATCATCCTCAACAAGCTGCGCGGCACCTTCACCTGTGTCTGCGTAAAGGCTCCCGGCTTCGGTGACAGACGCAAGGAAATGCTGCAGGATATCGCCATCCTCACCGGCGGTCAGGTCATTTCCACCGAGCTCGGCATGGAGCTCAAGGATGCAGACCTCAGTATGCTCGGTCAGGCACATCAGGTAAAGGTCAGCAAGGAGAACACCGTTATCGTTGACGGTGCAGGCGATCCCGAAGATATCAAGTCCAGAGTTGCTCAGATCGAGCACGCCATCGCAACCACCACCTCCGATTACGACCGCGAGAAGCTGCAGGAGCGTCTTGCCAAATTAAGCGGCGGTGTTGCAGTCATCAAGGTCGGTGCAGCCACCGAGACCGAAATGAAGGAAAAGAAGCTCCGCATCGAGGACGCTCTCAACGCCACCCGCGCCGCAGTTGCAGAGGGCATCGTCCCCGGCGGCGGCACCGCATACGTTCTGGCAGCCAAGGCAGCCGACAAGCTCGTCGCCACTCTCTCCGGCGATGAAAAGACCGGCGCTGCCATCGTTGCAAAGGCTCTGAAGGCTCCCACCATGCAGATCGCGGAGAATGCCGGTCTTGAAGGCGCCGTTATCCTCAGCAATGTATATAACAGCAAGAAGACAAACTACGGCTACGACGCAGCCGGCGACAAGTACGGCGATATGGTCGAGATGGGCATCGTCGATCCCACCAAGGTCTGCCGCAGCGCACTTGAGAATGCCGCCTCCGTTTCCGCAATGGTACTCACCACCGAGTCCCTCGTTGCGGATATCCCCGAAAAGAATCCTCCCATGCCCGCAGCCCCCGACATGGGCGGAATGTACTGATATATAGCCTCGCTTAAAAATTCAGCAGACGCTTTCAAAAGAAGCGTCTGCTTTTTTATTCGTCCTGCATATATTTCAGGTCAATATCGCAAAGAAGAATACTATTTATGTTATGACATTGATCACCGTCTTATTCTGTCTTTTAGCCATCTCCGAAAACTGTGCCGCTCCCCCCTGTGAATGTGTGATATATGTGACCACATAATCCGACTGCTTTATCATCCATCTGTTTCGCCATGATATAGCATATTTCGGATGTACGTTCTCTATGCCTTCCGGTAATATAGTTTCATAGTATTTATAAGCTGTATAGGCATTTCTTTTTTCAGGCATTCGTTCCAATACAACATAATATCTGATATGGGGGTACGTTTGAGCAAGCTCGCGTAAAACATTAAGTACAATACTGTCAAACATTCCCTGTTTTCCAACATAGAAAATTTCAACACAATGGTTTTCTATCAAATCTATTAGTATTCTTCGTATTCTTGTAGAAATATAGTCAGGGCATATTCGGTGTCCAAAAAAAGCACAGGATTTCATTTTTAATTCTTTCCTTCTTTTTGACCAGTATAGCGGTCAATGTTTTTGCCCATTATAGCATACGATATATGAAACCTGCAACAGATACAGGTCAATTATACGTTTGGAGCAAGAATATGGAGCAGAAAATAAGACGTGATCGCTGTATGGGAGATAATCTGCGCAGATTAAGAGCGGACAGCGGCTTGTCTCAGGAAAAACTCTGTGCCGAATTGCAAAGGCGCGGCTGTGACATCGGACGCACGACATATGCCAAATATGAGTCAGGGGAACTGAATATTCGTGCAAGCGTTATTATCGAGCTTAAAAAAATTTACGAGTGCAGCTATGACGATTTCTTTTCCGGGCTGGATATTAATTAAGCATGATTTATTACACGCTTATATACGCGTGTAATTTTTCATTTCTAAATCGTTGCTTTTCGAAACTATTTGCTGTATAATAGCTTCGATAATCGGGATTATATGTCCCTGCTCACAGGAGTTATTACATATGAAAGGTATTATTCTTGCAGGCGGCGCCGGAACACGGCTTTATCCGCTCACGATGGTCACAAGCAAACAGCTTTTGCCCGTTTACGACAAGCCGATGATATACTATCCCCTGTCTACGCTTATGCTCGCCGGTATCAGAGATATCCTTATTATCTCCACTCCCACCGACACCCCGCGCTTTGAGCGGCTTTTAGGCGACGGGAGTCAGTTCGGCATAAAGCTGTCCTATAAGGTGCAACCCTCCCCCGACGGACTGGCGCAGGCATTCCTTCTCGGCGAGGAATTTCTGCACGGTGAGCCGGGCGCGATGATCCTGGGGGACAACATTTTCTACGGCAACGGGCTTGTCAAAATGCTCAGAGAAGCTGTCGGCAACGCGGAGGATAACGGTCGTGCCACCGTTTTCGGTTACTATGTTTCAGACCCAGAGCGTTTCGGTGTTGTGGCCTTTGATGAGGACGGTCATGCGACGTCTCTTGAAGAAAAACCCGCCGTCCCCAAGAGCAACTATGCCGTCACAGGGCTATACTTCTACCCCGCCGGTGTTTCCGAAATGGCAAAGCAGGTAAAGCCTTCGGTTCGCGGTGAGCTGGAAATAACCACGCTCAATGAAATGTATCTGGAAGAGGGACGGCTCGATGTGCAGCTTCTCAGCCGCGGGTTTGCCTGGCTCGATACCGGTACTGTGGACTCTCTCGTAGACGCCGCGGATTTCGTGCGCATGATCGAAAAGCGTCAGGGCGTCAAGATCTCCGCTCCGGAAGAGATCGGTTTCAGATACGGATGGATCAGCAAAGAACAGCTTATCAATTCCGCCGCACTCTACGGAAAATCACCCTATGGGCAGCACCTTCGAGCCGTTGCCGAAGGGAAGGTTTATTCAAAATAAGCTTTTGCGTCGATTTGTTCATATCAAATTATATTATTTCGTGCAGTTTCGCACATATTGTCTCTTTTGTTCATTGAATAACCATGCTTTGGATGATATAATTTCAGTATGAGTTCTGCACAGGGCAGAGTAACTGTAATTTGTCTTTCCTAAAGCGGTGGACGAGCCTCTTTTCGAAGGAGAAACGGAAATTCCAAGGGGATTTTGCGCCGTTTCTGCTTTGTTCAGAGGCTTTTCTTATACTTAGGAGGATTTAAAATGAAAAAGGTTCTTACACTCGTTCTCGCACTCATCATGACATTCGCCCTCTGTGTCCCCGCTTTTGCGGATGAAGCTCCCGCGGTCGATCTCGGCATCCTCAAGGAAGCCGACGACGCAATGATCAACAACTACACTCTTATCGCCGTCAACCCCGAGGCGCCCTTCACCGACGCTGACGGCAAGGCCGTTGAGGATGTTGCTATCAACACTGCCGGTGCCGAGGCTCTCATCTGCTGGATGCTCTCCGAGGAAGGCATGGAGCTTGAGGCAAACTACGGCGTTGAGGATTTCGGCGACGCTCTTTTCTATCTCAAGGACAACGCCCCCAAGTTTGACGGCGAGATAGCAAAGGCAACCGAAGAGACCAAAGTCATCCGTCTTTCCACCACCACCTCCGTCAAGGACTCCGGTCTGCTCGGCTATATGCTGCCCGTATTTGAGGAAGAATACGGCTACACCGTTGAGGTTCAGTCCGCCGGTACCGGCAAGGCCATCGCCGCTGCCCAGTACGGCAACGCAGACCTCATTCTTGTCCATGCAAAGGCAAAGGAAGAGGCTTTCGTTGAAGAGGGATTCGGCTATGTCCTGCCCGCATTTGACGCAGAGCGCCTGACATTCATGTACAACTACTTTGTTCTCTGCGGTCCCTCTGTCGACCCCGCCGGTGTCAAGGACGCTGAGGACGTAATGGCCGCCTTTAAGGCGATCGCAGACGGCAAGTTCGCGTTTGTCTCCCGCGGCGACGGCTCCGGCACACACACCAAGGAGCTGGCTCTCTGGCCCGCAGAGCTTGGTATTACCGAGGATGCAGCCTCCTTTGCCGACTTCACCGAATGGTACACCTCCGCTAACGCCGGTATGGGCGCCTGCCTCGTGATGGCAGAGCAGATGGGTGCTTACATTCTCACCGACAAGGCCACCTTCCTCACCTTCGTTGCCAACAACGGAATTATGGAATAAGCTTGATTAAATCCCGATAATACATTACAATAGGAGCGATGCAAAGCATCGCTCCTATTTGTAATAATTATTGTGGAGTTTGGAGTTTTAAGTGTGGATTGTGAAGTGTGGAGTTTAATGTGTCGGCTGTACCGACAAATCATATTCCTTTCATTTGACTTTCAGATGTAGGGGAGGATACTATCCTCCCGCCGTACAGTGTCGGAGCTTTGCGGGAAGCTGATAGCTTCCCCTACATTTTCAGTAGTTTTCCGAATGATATTCAAATAACGTAAAGCAGTATATTAACTCCACACTCCTAGCTCCTAACTCCAAACTATCATCCGAGGTCGTTTATGAACACAGCCTTTCAAAAAGCAATCGCGTTGATCATGTCGGCGGATAAAGAGCTTCTGAATATTCTCTCCGTCACGGCGAGAGTCTCTCTCACAAGCTCCGTTATCGCGCTGCTTATCGGCGTACCGCTCGGTATATGGCTCGGTGCCTGTCGGTTTCGCGGCAGAAACATTCTGCTTGTTCTCAACCGCACGCTGATGGGTATGCCGCCGGTGGTCTGCGGTCTTATTTTCTATATGCTTTTTTCGGGCGTGGGGCCGTTTCGCAGTGCAAAGCTGCTGTTTACGGTCAGAATAATGATATTTGCGCAGGTCGTACTGATCACGCCGATCGTTGCGGGCAATATGGAATCCTATGTCTCCGGCATAAGCGGTGCCGTGCGGGAAACGGCGCGGGGTCTGCGGCTCGGAAGCGTTAAGAGCTTTCTCCTTTTGTGCAATGAATGTATCTATCCGATCTTTTCCGCTTATCTTCTGGCCTTTGCACGAGCCATCGCCGAGGTCGGCGCGGTCTCCATGGTGGGCGGTGCTATCTCATGGAAGACGAACGTCATGACGACCGCGATCATGGAGTACACAAACAAGGGCAACTTCGCCATGGGTATCGCGCTGGGCATTATCCTCATGGCTTTAGCGCTTCTCGTCAACATTCTTCTCTCCCTCGTGCAAAGGAGGGTCAGCCGATGAAGATCAATTCCTTTTCCAAGACTTACGGGGACAGACTCGTTCTTTCCCTGCCCGATATCGAAATTAAAAACGGTGCTGTCTGTGCAGTGATCGGCGCTAACGGCAGCGGAAAATCCACTCTCGCAAGAATTCTTTCCGGGAATGAGGTCACGGATAGTAACGCCTCTCCCCTGTCCGACGTCGCGGTCGGATATATGCCGCAGAAAAGCTTTGCCTTCCGCATGAGCGTAAGAAATAATCTCCTGCTCAACGGTTCGGACACTTCCCGCGCCGACGCTCTCATGCGCTCTATGGGTATTCTGCCCCTTGCGGAGAAAAAAGCGCACCGTCTCTCCGGCGGGGAGACGGCACGTATGGCGCTTTGCAGACTGCTCATGCGAAAATATGAGCTGCTCATTTTAGACGAGCCGACGGCGGCGATGGATATGGAGTCAACCGCCCTCAGTGAAAAGCTGATCGAGACTTACCGGCGTGAGACCGGCTGCACGGTCATTCTTATCACGCATTCGCTTCAACAGGCCAAACGCATGGCGGACGAGGTACTTTTTCTGGATCAGGGCAGGTTATGCGAGTTCGGCGATGCGAAAAAGCTTCTCTTTACTCCGCAGACAGAAGAACTGAAAAAATTCCTCGATTTCTACGGGGCATAAAATACCTTAAGCAAAAACACGGGGCTGTAAAATACAGCCCCGTGAATTTCCATATAGAGTTATATTACTTGCCGACACACTCGTCAAGGCCCAGCTTTTTCAGAGTTTCGTCGGTGGGGAATGCCTTGACCCAGCCGCGTGCTTCGTAGTACTGAGGCAGCATGATGTCGAGTCTGGAGACCATGCCCTTGGAGGGACCGTCCTTGACGGGCTCTTCCAGCAGACGCTTAGGCAGAGTGTCGTCCTCGGGCTTCATGCCGGCTGCCTTATTGAACATACGCTCGATGTTGAAGACACGGTCGCCGATCTCCAGAACCTGCTCTGCGGTCCAGGTGGTGCCGGTGGCGGCATTGAGAAGGTCGGTGTACTCGGTCGCGCCCATAGCGAAGGAGGTGAACAGGCAGTTGCCCATGGAGTCGATGACGGCGGTCAGATCCTGGAAGATCTTTACCCATGTTGCCTTGCCTTCGGTTGTTGTGCGGTCGATCTGTTCGGGCAGGCCGAGGATCTCGGGGCTGATGGTATAGCCGCGGACGTGAGCCGCGCCGCAGTTTGCGGTAGCGTAGTTAAGACCGATACCCTGAATACCGCGTGCGTCGTATGCGGGGATCTCCTGCTTCTTGACGCTCATGGAGTATTCGGGATGACCGTATGCCGCGCACAGACGTGCCGAGCCGTTGGCCATAAGCTTTGCAAGAGGAGACTTTGCGTCGCCCATACGCTTTGTCCACTCGATGATGGCTTTGGTGCTGCCCCATTCGAGAGGAACGCCGTCGCACTCGTCTTCCTTGATGTAGCCTCTCTGGTAAAGCTCCATTGCGGCTGCAATGGTGGTGGGGGTGCCGATGGCATCCAGACCGTACTCGTTGCACCACATATTGCATTCGTCAACAGCGTTCAGATCGCTTACGCCGCAGTCCGTGCCGTATGCCCACAGGGGTTCGTACTCGGGGCCGCCGATGACCTTGTCGCTGCCTTCGAGGTGGATAAGACGGCCGCACATGATCGGGCAGTGATAGCAGGCGCCGGCCTTGACGAGATACTTCTCCGCGAGGGTCTCACCGGAGATCTGATCGGCGTAGTCTGCGCAGGATTCCTGCCAGTTGCGGGTAGGCAGAGAGCCGACGCCGTTGATGATGTTGACGAGGCAGGCGGTACCGAGAGCGCGGAGACCGCTTGCGGTGGTGGGATTTTCGGAAAGAACCTTGAGCGCACGCTTGTTTGCTTCCTTGAGAGCGTCCAGATCGGCGATATTGTCGAGCTGCTTGCGGCTTGCCTTGACAACGATGGCCTTGAGGAGCTTGGAGCCCTGTACGGCGCCTACGCCGGAACGGCCGGCCGCTCTGTCCTTGTCGTTCATGATGGCGGCCAGAAGAGCCTGATTTTCACCGGCAACGCCGATGGAGAGAACGGAAGCCTCTGCACCGTAGACAGCCTTGAACTTGTCGTCGCATTCCTCGCTCATGAGACCGACATACTCGCTTGCGTCATGCAGCTCGATCTTGTCGTCCTCGATGCTGATGTACGTCCATTTGTCGGCCTTGCCTTCCACGATAATCGCATCCCAGCCGGCGAACTTGAGCTTTGCGCCCCAGATACCGCCGGAGTTTGCGCAGGCGATCATGCCGGTCAGGGGGGACTTGGTGACGACCATGTAACGGCCGGAGGAGGGAGAGTTGGAGCCGGTCATGGGACCGGTGATGTAGATGAGCTCGTTTGCGGGAGAGAGGGGATCAACGGTCGCGCAGCCGTCATCATAGAGAAGCTTTGTACCGAGACCGCGTCCGCCGATAAACTTGTGTGCCAGATCGAGGTCGAGCTTTTCGACTTTAATCTCGCCGGTAGTCAGATTAATTCTGGCTAACTTTTCGTAATATGCACCTGCCATAGTTACCTCCGAAATATAAATAATTATTGTTTTTCGCAATTTTCTGTACGTTCGCTATACTAAATTATAGTGTTGTACGCGTTTCTTTCAAGCTTTCGTTGAATTTTTCGCGTGAAACTGTACGAAACGGAACAAACTTATTTATAGCCCGCCTGTGTAAGACGTGCCAAACAGTACGAAACTGCACTAAAATGCATATAACATTTGCTTTTTCACACTTGTTAAAAAATACAAAAAATAATATAATGTGGGTAAATACAGGTTTGTGCAATCCGAAAAAGAGGTGACGGGTCATAAAACAGAATAAATCTCTTTCCACGCAGGAGGTAGCGGATATCCTGCATATAAGCAAATCCACCGTCTATGAGCTTATCCGGCGGGGCGAGATAAACTCCTACAAGATCGGACGCAAGGTTCGCTTTACACAGGAGGATGTGGACGCTTATATCTCACGCTCACGCCATGAAAACAGCGTCAAGCCCGTAAAGCAGATGAATATTGCAAGCACTCTGCTTAACGCCGAAAATGAGACCAGACCGGATATCATCATTTCGGGGCAGGATGTTGTACTTGATATTCTCGCAAACCACCTGCCCGAGTACGGCTTTTCCGCCGGAAGGAGCTATCTTTCAAGCTTTGAGGGGCTCCTTGCTCTGTATGAGGGCAAGGTTGACGCCGCATCCTGCCACCTGTTTTCTGCCGATTACGGTCAGTTCAACACTCCCTTTGTGAGAACGCTTCTGCCGGGCGTTCCGACGGTACTGATAAACATTTCTTACCGCAGACAGGGCTTTTATGTCAGAAAAGGAAATCCGAAAAAGATCAGGGACTGGAACGATCTTAAACGCGCCGACATTACGATCCTCAACCGCCGTCTCGGCTCAAGCTCCAGAATTCTGCTGGACGGTATGCTCAAAAAAATGAACGTGTCCGCGGAGAACATCAAAGGCTACGATAACATTATGCGCTCTCATCTGACAATGGCGGCGGCGATCGCCGAAGGAGAGGCCGATCTCGGTTTAGGCACGGAGCGAGTCTCAAGGCAGCTTGAAGGGATAGAATTCGTTCCGCTGATCGAGGAACGGTATGATCTGGTCGTAAAATCGAGCTTTCTTAAAGAGCCCGTCATGAGAGCCCTGCCGGAGCTTTTCAGATCGCCCTCCTTCAGAAAAGAAATTTCCTGTTTTTCCGGTAACAACTATCGGGACATGGGCAGGATCATCACGGAGGATTAGTATGCTGAATGTTTTGACGCCGGACGAAGTGTCGGAGCTTATCAAAGAGAAATTTTCCCCTCTTAAAAACAGCACGGAAGCTGTCGGGCTTGACGAGGCTGTCGGCAGAGTATTGGCGGAGGATATTACCGCCTCGGAATATGTGCCCGATTTTGACCGCTCCACGGTGGACGGCTATGCTCTCAGGGCAAAGGACACCTTCGGCTGCTCTGACGCAATTCCTGCCCTTCTTACACTTCGCGGTGAAGTGCTCATGGGCGAGAGTGCTGATTTTGAGCTTGATGAGGGAGAATGCTGCTATGTTCCCACAGGCGGAGCAATTCCCAATGGCGCAGACTGCTGCGTTATGATAGAATACAGCGAGGATTTCGGAGACGGTACGATAGGGATTTCAAAATCGGGTGCTCCGGGTCAGAATATGATTTTTCGCGGGGATGACGTATTTCCCGGGAAAACCGTCCTTGAAAGGGGCAGAGTACTCGCCTCGCAGGATATAGGCGCTCTGGCGGCGATGGGCGTTGTCTCCGTGCCGGTCGTAAAAAAGCTCACAGTGGGGATCATCTCCACCGGCGATGAACTCGTCCCGCCGGAGGAAAAACCGAGAGCCGGACAGGTGCGGGACGTAAATTCTCATATGCTTACGGCAATGCTCAGTGCGTTTGGAGTAAAGTGCATAAACTACGGTATTTCGGTCGATAACGAGGCAAAGCTTACCGAAAAGGTAACAAAAGCCGTTTCGGAGTGCGACGCGGTGCTTATCTCCGGCGGAAGCAGCGTGGGCGTAAAGGACGCGACCTGCCGCATCATCGAGAGCATTGGCGAGCTTTTGCTGCACGGCATAGCCATGAAGCCCGGCAAACCGACCATTATGGGAAAGTGCGGAGAAAAGCCGCTTGTGGGGCTGCCCGGGCATCCGGTCGCGGCATATTTTGTGACAAGGCTGTTTGTTCTGCCGCTGCTTTCAAGACTCATGGGCAGAGAAGAGCCGACATATACGGTCACGGCGGCTTTAAGCGAGAGCGTCGGCGCAAACCACGGCAGAGCACAGTATGCCTGTGTGCATCTGAGATATGAAAACGGCAAGCTGATCGCCGTGCCTGTCCGCTCAAAATCGGGGCTGATAACCACCCTCGCCGGTGCGGACGGCTATTTCTGCATAGACCGAGACTGCGAGGGACTTCCCAAAGGGGCTGAGGTTTCCGTCACGGTCTGCAATGGTAATTGAAT
>JAUNND010000041.1 GCA_030531595.1 Eubacteriales bacterium
AGCCGCCCTGTCCGAGCACCGCGCCGATGAGATATTTCCCGTGCAGGATAGTCGCGGGGGCGACGGCAATGGGGTTGGAAGCAACGCTTCCAACCCTCGTGCCGCATTTTCGGCAGATCTCCGCGTTCGATGCAAGCTCTGCCATGCATTGTAAACAGCGATTTATTTCCATAGCCTGATCTCCGTTATCAGAACGTTACTCTGTATTCGTATTTTCCCGCCTTTAATGTCTGACCGCTGCGCATGGATACCATGCCCATGCCCGTGATCTTCATTCCGTTTACAAATGTGCCGTTTTTCGAAGCCGCATCCCACACATCGAGAATGTTTCCTCTCAGACGCAGCTTGCTGTTTACAGAGGACAGAGAGGAGTCCGCACTGTTGAGCACCAGCTCGGATTTCTGATTTCTTCCCATGGTATATACACGGTTTTCTTCAAGCTGCAGTACAAAACGCAGGTTATCGGAAGCTATTGTCGTAAAGCAGACGCTGCGTTTATTCGCGGACTGATCAAGCGGCTGAGTTTTTCCGGGGTCCTGAATATCACGGCGCGGAAGAGCTTCGGTCTGCCCGCTGACATTCTGCACATCCGGCTTTTTCGGCGCAGACTTCTTTTTCTTTCCCGAAAGCAGGACGGCTATCAGCACTATCACAGCCAGAGCTGCGGCACCTGCCGCTGCCCATATTATCCAATCATCGGTATCGGCCGGTTCTTCAGTCTCCTGTACAGGTTCCTCTTCTACAAAGGGTGCGGGCGTGCTTACGGGTGCGGAAAGGAAGGTCAGAGCTGAGGCCTTGACATTTAAGGTATCCTGGACGATCTGTCCCTCATTCTTGAAATAAAAGCCCTTCAGTTCGAGATAATCGCTCGACTTTGCCGCGCTTTCCGCCGGAATGGTGTCAAGCTTTACTATAAGGTCGGATTTCATATCATTTGCTATCTCTTCCGCGGCAAGCTCGGGGGTCATGCCGTCCACAAGCGGCGTGAATGACTTTCCGCCCACCGATATGCGGGAAAAGCTGTTCATGATCTTGATCAGCTCTTCCATCCCGTAGGTATGGCTCCCGCGCAGAAGTGTGACGGCAAACAGAGGAATACGCGAATTCTCGATCGCGCTTATTGCTTCGGCCTCCGTATACCCTTCCATCCGGTCGTCATCACCGTCGGACAGGACAATAAAGCACCGGCGCGGATTATACTCCGTGCTCTGGTCTATATATTCCGTGCACTTGACGATGCCCGCGTAAAGATTCGTGTCTTTGGTCGTAACCTCGAGTCCGTCAATATATGTGCCGAGAAAAGCCTTGTCATTCGACGGGGCGATGACACGTATATCATCCTCAAGCGTAGCAATGACCATGTTGTCATCCCCTGAGAGCAGCGAACAGATGCTCTGCAAAAACGCTTTCTCGGTTTCAAGCTGTTTCCTCTGGATCGACCCGGAAATGTCTATAAGGCAGAAATATGTAACGGGAAGGTTCTTCGTTGTGCTCATTTCCGTGATCGGAAGCTCGATATCGCTGAGCGTAAAGGCAAGCGCACCCGCCTCGGGCGCCTCCGCACCGTTCGGATTATCCATAATTACATACATATTATCTTCTCCTCCGATATACTGGAAGAGAAAACGGTTCGTAGTCCCCGCAAACGCGGTCGACGCCATTGCCGAAGCAAATATCAGCACTGCGAGCGCCAGTACCGACACTTTCCTTAATTTCTTCATCCTTCTCATACCTCCCAAAATATGGTGATAGCCGTATTGTTGTCCTGCTCTTTCACAGGCGTCCTGCTCATATTTTTTCTGAGCTCTGTTAGCCATTGTTCCGGATCTCTGCTTTTTCTGAGCGACGCCTCGATCTCTGCGTCGCTGAGATTTTCCCACAGACCGTCTGTGCACAGCAGAAAACAGTGAAGTCCCTTTTCAAGCTCAGAAGGTCCGTGCACGGTCGGTCTGGTATTCTCTGTTCCCATGACCCTGTAAAGCTTATTCTGATCGGGATGCCTGCTTATTTCGCCGCGCTGTATCTCCCCCATCGTTACGGCTATCTGAGAGAGACTGTGATCGAGCGTATAGTCGCAAAGCTTCCCGTTATACAGGTGGTAAAGCCTTGAGTCTCCCACATGAGCCCAGAGCGCACGGTTTTCGTACAGACCCAGATACACGGCCGTTGTTTTCATGTGTACCCTGTTCTTCTGAAGGCTCATCAGAGCCTGATTTGCACGCTCAAACGCCTGAACGGCGCTCTCCTCGCTTTTAAGCATATCCTCCGGTCTGCAATTGACAAGATAGGTGCTTACACTCTCCGAAGCGGCGCTGCCGTCCCCCTGTCCGCCGAGTCCGTCCGCTATTACGGCGGAAAGCGCGTTTCCCCGTAGGAGGAAGCCGCCGTTGTCTTCGTTTTCCTTCCGTCCTCCGATATCGGTATAATACTTAATACAGTTTTTGTTTTTTTTCATTTATATTCCCTGTTATCCGTGTGAAATTCCGTCCGGACGGACCGTATATATCTCATTTGCCACTCCGAACCGGTCTCCAGGCTTCAGGCGGATCCATTGATTGCTTCGGAGTCGGTTCCCGTTCAGAAATGTACCGTTCGAAGACGCTTCATCTCTGAGATAGATCTCTCCGCTTCGCTCCGAACGTATGCTGCAATGATGTCGGCTGATAAATCTTGCCGTATCCGGATATCTCACGCTATTGTCCGCGCCTCTTCCGAAGCTCAGAATACTGCCCGGCCGAAACTGAAACGAGCGGCCTGCCATCAGTCCGCTGAGGCAGACGAGCTTCATTCCGCCGCACTGCTTGTCCTTCCGGAAAAGCGCCGCTTTGAACTCCTCCGCACTGCGGTATCTGTCGGACGCGTTCAGATTCATGGCTTTTGTGACGGCATTACGGACATATTCGGGCACGGACGGAGAGTACTTTGAAATATCGGTCAGTATATCCGTTCTGTTCTGCCGTACAGCGGACAGCCTTTGTATTGACGTCTTGGGAAGTACGCCGGTAAGGCAAAAATACAGTGTGGCTCCCAGAGAAAAGACGTCAGTCCACGGTCCCTGCGGGCTGTTCGACTGCCACAGCTCGCACGGAGAAAACTGTTTTTTTACGGATACGGTAAAATGATCGGCATTTTTGTAATTTCTTGCCGAGCCGAAATCTATCAGTCTTGCGCTGTTATCGGGCAGAAGTATGATATTGTCGGGGCTTATGTCACGATGAAAAAGTCCCTGCCCGTGCATCTGTTCAAGCGCGTCCAGTATACTGACGGTCGGCAGTGCCAGTTTATTCCAGCTCAGTGTGCCGCTGTCCTTCACATTCTGCTGGAGCGTACAGCCTTCCAGATACTCCATTGTATAATAAGAGGTCCCCATCTCATCAAAAAGGTCGTAGACCTTCAGAATATCAGAGGCGTTCTGCAGGCTGTGCAGTATTTTCGCTTCCTGTAAAAAGCGCGTCCTCGAATGTCCGTATTCTTCGGCTTTGCCCTCAGTCGGCGTGAGCATATGCGTTGAAGCGTTTCGCACGGCGGCATGCTTGGGATAATACTCCTTTATTGCGACCCTTTTCCTTTGCCCGTAATCCCACGCGGCGTATGTTATTCCGTAGCCGCCGCAGCCGAGAACGTCTCCGATATAGTATCTGCCGTTTCTCAGCTTCCAGCCGATCGGAAGACTCAAGGGAGTGCTTTTTTCATTCGGCTCTTTTCCGCAGTGAGTGCACCGTCCGTTCACAACATATCCCGCCATGCATCTCATACAGATGGACTCAGAGCCCATAGCTTTTCAACTCCCCTGTGTCTGCTTATTCGTAGTGGATCAGAATGGCGGTAAAATTGTCCTGTTTGGGATTTTGAGAGCTCAGGATACGCTTTTCAAGCTCCCGGGCCGTCTCCTTCATGCTCCGGCGCGATCCCAGAATATCGCATATGCTCTCCTCGGATATCGAATTATACACACCGTCCGTCATCAGCAGGAGAGTGTCTCCGGGGCATACGGCGATGCTTCTTCTGCTGCCGTCGAGCTCGCTGAGCGGACCCATTCCGATAAAGCTTGTAAGATTGCTTCTGTGCGCATCCTCCGAAGCCTCTTTAAAACCAATGTTTCTGTTCACGGCATTTCTGAGAAGCGTATTAAAATAGATATGTTCCCTGTTGAGCTGTATCAGTCCTCCGGCGCGGTACAGGTATAATCTGCTGTCCCCGACGGAGACCCACTGAAATCTTTTCTCATCGGTCAGAACGGCAACCAGCGTGGAGCCGCTTTTATACAGGTTTTCGCTCCCGATAGCGGTGCAGACCTGATCGTTTATCTTCGCTGTTATCGGATAGAGAATGCCTTCCGCGTTTTCTTTTCTGACCGAGCCGGCAAGACTTTTCACGCACCGGACGATCAGCGTGCTGACCTTGTCGCTATCCTGAAGTCCTCCCATGCCGTCCGCGATGACCGCGAGAGTGCCCGCCTGAGTATTCAAAACGCTGAAATTGTCCTGCTGGACCGTCCTGCCGCCGATATTGTACAGTACGGCAACATCGCCCCGACTCTCATCCGTCCGATCCTCACTCTCCGCAAGCTCCGAGGTCGAGGGAACGGTTTCGATGATACGTCCGCTGCCCGTTTGGGCGGCGGAGCCGCGCTTTTTCTTTCTGATGAGGCAGATGATCGCCGTAACGATCAGTGCCGCAGCTATCCCTATACCGCCGCCGACGGCAAACGCCGCTGAATTTGACAGGCCGGCAGGCGAAGACAGGTACGCCGTTTCGGTCGGCTGTGCATCGGCGGAGGTCGTATCCGTCTGCTGTTCGCTTTCCGCGGTCTCAGCGGGAAGCTCCTCCGGTGCCTCTGTCGGAACAGGGGCCGTCTCTTCCGGCTTTTCCCCGCTCATATCCTCCCCGGACCGTTCTTCCGGCGCTTCGGCAGACACGGCCTTAAAGGAAAGCTCGGCGTCCTTCACCAGGATCTCCACCTCTGAGCCGCCTGCGGTACGGGCGTTGACGACGAGCTCTATCGGGCGCGGTATCGGATCGCCGTCTGTCTTCTCGGCCGTGATATGCACATCAAAGCTGAGGCTGTTGTCCGCCACGCTCATATCCGTGTTTATCTCGCCGGACACCACCTCGATCTCAAGAGCTTCAACATCCGCTACCGAGCACCCGTCCGTTTCAATGCTGCCGTTTATCAGCTTTTCCCCGAATACGGAGAAGCTGTTATCGCCGAGCTTGCAGCACAGCTCCTCCCCTCGCCTGTTTATAAGGGTCAGAGCGGGCTCTTCAAGAGTCGGTGAGAAAGTGATCCGCAGCTCTTTACTCATCCCAGCCGAACCTCTCACCGCAGAAAGCGACAAAGATCAGATCCGTCGAGCCGATCCTGAGTCGGTCAAAGCTTTTTATCACAGTCGGACCGATGATCGCTTTACCGTTGATCCTCACAAAATTTTTCCCCTCTGACGGTGCGAAGAGAAAAAGCTTTTCAACAGGGTCAAAGCCTATTACCGCCGCTTTCTGTCTGGACAGCTCCATATCGCCCGGTATGCAGATATCCATATTGTTGTCCCGTCCTATGTAGTTATATCCGGACCGGATCTTGAAATCCGCTCCCTTTGCCGAACCGGAGACGGCGACGAGCCATCCCACGACGGGAGTAAAATCGGGATCGCCGCACTGCATTACGGGGCGGGTAACATCATAATCGTCAATTATCGGAGTCGTATATGTAAAACCGCCGTTCAGATCGGCATCCAGCGGAGTGGTATAATCCCCCGCGTTGAAAGGAGCAGTACCTTCATAGAGCGGTTCGGTAAACCCGCCCGCCATATCCGACGGTAAGGACTCGGTCATTCCGATACCGTTTTCAAAGCCGTTCGGAGGGATGTTTTCGGTCATGCCGCCGAACTGTTCCGTAAAATTGGTAAAGATCGTTTCCGTAGCTGTTTTCTCCCGATTGTCGGCTTCACACACGGGGCAGGAAGGATTGACGGCGGGATAGTAGTAATGACCTCTGGGACATATTGTATATTCCATGATTTTCCCTCACTTCTTTACACTTATGATAAATTTCTGAGCTTCTCCTGCCAGTGAAAATGTATCATTGATATTTAAGCGGACCCGTTCGTTGGAAGATAATCTTCTGCCGTTTACAAATGTGCCGTTCGTTGAATTGAGATCCGTAAGGTAGACCTCGCCGCCAACGATATTCAGCTCGCAATGATGACGGCTTATGCCGGGAACGCCGGTTATGACAAGGGTATTGTCGTTCATGCTGCCGAGAGTGATCTTTCTGTCCAGCGGGAAGCGTCTTCCGGCATAAGCGCCGGAAACGCCCTGCAGTCTGTACAGAGTCGAGCCGGTATCTCCGCCTTTGTTTTTCCTGCGGCTCAAAATCAAAACGGCAATTATCACGGCGATCACCAGAGCGGCGCAGATCACGATTAGCGTCGTTTTATTCATGCCTTCAAGGAAGGATGCTTCGGCGGCTTCTTCATTCTCCCCTGCCGCATCGGCAACGTCATAGGCGAGCTTGAGGTCTTTCAGCGCGTTCATGGCATAGCCGGCGACAATGGAAAGACTGGATTCAAATATCTGCGCCTCTCCCGTCCGGCTGTTCTCCTGACCGACAACGCCCGATCCGTAGGTATTTATGCCGATGACCTCGCCTTTGCCGTTGACCAGCGGTCCGCCCGAATTACCGTGATTTATCGGTGCGCTGTGCTGAATGACCGTCGTGTTGCCATACTCCGCAGCTTCAACAATTCTGGAAACGATACCGTCTGTCATCGTGACCTTATCGACGGTAGCGCTGATCTCTCCGGTGACATGGTCGGCATTTCCCGGGAAACCGATCGCGTAGACCTGATCTCCGCTCTGCGCGGAGTCGCTTTTTGCAAACGGGAGGGCTATCCTGTCGGGCACCGTTGTGGATGCTTTGATAATGGCCAGATCGGGATATCCGTCCGTAACATAGATCACCTCGCAGCGGATAGCCTGCGTTTTATCGATCCTGTAATTGGACTCACCGACAACAAGGGCGGAGTCGGAGCGCAGAATATAGATCTCATCGGCGATCTCCCCCGCTATATCCGTAACGACGTGCCAGTTTGTAATAAATATGTCTGTCTCTTCGCCTGTTTTTCCTACGCCGAAGCCTGTTCCGCTCGCTATACCGTCCCTGCTGATCGCGGCAATTCTCACGACGCCGCGTCTGGCGTCCTGGGGAGTTGAGGCGAAATCCGCAGAAGCAATACTCATAACCGAAATAAAAAGAGCAACAATAAGGATCGCCGAAAAAAGTATTTTTTTCAATTTGTTTTTACGTGTAATCATGCTCTGTCTCCTATCTGCTGTTTTTTGCTATTTTTTTACTTATTATTATATAATATCGCTTTATGCAATGTCAATCGAAACGGAGGCATTTAATAAAAAATATGTCGGACGCCGCCGCGCCTCATTCACCCGTAATGAAGCTCCGACAGCTCTGTGCTGCGCAGCCGGTATCCCGCTCGGCCGCTCTTTTGCGCCTCTTACAAGACCGCTGAATAAATTTTGCTCAAACGTGGGAAAATGAAGGTGCTGATACATACAATGTATTGGGCCAATATATCACGGAGTGTGAAACACATGGTCAAAAGAGGAGATATCTATTACGCCGATCTGTCGCCGGTGGTGGGCAGTGAGCAGGGCGGGATGAGGCCGGTACTGATCATTCAGAACGACGTCGGCAACCGCCATTCCCCCACCGTCATCGCCGCCGCAATTACCAGCAGGCTCGACAAGACCCGTCTGCCCACGCACATCGAGCTTGAGGCGGGAAGCGTCGGCTTAAACCGCGACAGCGTCATTCTGCTTGAACAGATACGTACATTAGACAAATCCCGTCTGCGCGAACGCATGGGCAGGCTGGACGGCGGGACGATGAACGCCGTCGACAGCGCCCTTGCCGTCAGCTTCGGACTGAACTCACAATTATAATCATTCATCCCTGCTCATAAAATAGAGCAGGGATCATTATTTATCGGAGGGTAAAATGGACTATCCTTTTATACATAACGGAGACACGGAGGGAAAGCTCAGTGTCACGCAGGAGGGACTGTTCACCGTTTTTGAGCTGACAAGCCGATACACTCCCGAGCTGCTCCGGGTGAATGTTTACGGAAACGGCGAGCCCTTCTATCTCGGTATCCCGCAGCCGCGGGGAAAGGGGCTTTATCTGCGCAGAAGGCTCACAAGGCGCGAAATGCTCGCCGTCCCGAAAAAAATAGAGTACGCCGCCTGTGAGCGAAAACCGGCAGAGAAAAAAGCGGTCTCAGGAGCTTCGGAAGGGAGCGCATGGATTCATCGCTCCGACGGCACTCTCACCTCCGAAGGCTTCATCGCCATTCCCGCCGCGCTCGGAAGCGTCCCTCGTGGAGCGGTCGTAAAAAATATAGGCGGTAGAACATATATGCTGTTTCGTACTTGAGAATTTGCGAAAAAGATGTATAATATGACTATATAAACCAGGCGATTGTTAAAGTCGCGATTATTCAATTCAAATCCGTTTTTGAGGCAGCTTTGCCGCCTCAAAAACACCCTAAGGCGAGCAAAGTGAGCCCTCGCGCCGACCAAATGAGCGTTAAGCGAATGCGATAAGCGCGAGTCCTCGATTGTAAAACGGAGTTTTACAATCGACTAACTATATAAACCATTCGGAGGGATCAGCTATGCAAATGACGGATCTGATCGTCAAAAAGCGCGACGGTCACGAGCTTTCTACGGAAGAGATACGGTTTATGATAAGCAATTACACCTCCGGCGTCATACCCGATTACCAGATGTCCGCCATGTGCATGGCCATTCTCTTTAAGGGTATGAACGACCGGGAGATCCTCGATCTGACGCTGGCGATGATGCACTCGGGCGATGTCGTCGATCTGAGCGGTATCGACGGCGTCAAGGCCGACAAGCACTCCACCGGCGGCGTCGGCGACAAGACAAGCCTTGTTCTCTGCCCCATGGTCGCCGCCTGCGGCATGAAGATCGCGAAAATGTCCGGCAGAGGGCTCGGACACACCGGCGGAACGATCGACAAGCTGGAGAGCTTCCCCGGCTTTTCCACCGCACTGAGTCGCAGGGAGTTTATAAACAGCGTAAACAAAAACGGTATCGCCATCATCGGTCAGACAGGCAACATCTGCCCCGCCGATAAGCTGCTGTACGCTCTGCGCGACGTCACCGGCACCGTACCCAGCATCCCGCTCATAGCAAGCTCCATCATGTCCAAAAAGCTCGCCGCCGGTGCGGATGTGATCGTGCTCGACGTCAAATGCGGCAGCGGCGCGTTCATGAAGACAGAAGCCGACGCCGTCCGCCTCGCCGAAACCATGGTGCGTCTCGGCACGATGGCGGGCAGAAAATGCTCCGCGCTCATAACCGATATGGATCAGCCTTTGGGACATTCGATCGGCAACATCATCGAGGTCAGAGAGGCCGTATCCGTGCTTCGCGGCAGAGACGAGGGCGATCTGCTCGAGGTCTGCCTTGCGCTGGGCAGCGAGATGCTTGTCCTCGGCGGATTTGCGGATGACCGCGCGGAGGCGGGAAAAATGCTCATGCGGACGGTCAGGGACGGAAGCGCTCTTGAAAAGCTTGCCGATATGGTCGAGGCGCAGGGCGGAAAACGCGAGTATGTGTATAATACCGACCTGCTTTCCAATGCCGCGGTCGAGCTGAAGGCAGTTGCCGAAAAGAGCGGCTATATCAGATTTATCGACGCGGAAAAGATCGGTCTTGCGTCGATGCATCTCGGCGGCGGCAGAGTTACTAAGGAGAGCGCGATCGATGCGACCGTCGGTGTTTTCCTGCATAAAAAGGTCGGCGATAGGGTGGGCTTCGGCGAGGTTCTGGCGCAGGTATTCGGTTCCGATTACGAAAAGACCGAAAGCGCCCGCCGCGAGATCGTTTCCGCCTATGTCATCTCCGACGAGCCGGTTGAAAAGCCCGCTTTCATCAAGCGCATCATCACGCCTGCAGGATGAATATGAAACGTATCTGCTCTTTTTTTCTGATATGCGCTCTGCTGATGTGTCTTAGTCCCCACGGCTTGGCAGAGGAGACCTTGTCGAGGCTCGGTCCGGGAATGCTCGTCACCGCCGACGCCCGCAACGGACTTACATACCGCGCGGATTTTTTCCTCTCCTCCGTTGAGGCGCTCAGGCGCAGTGGCGACGATCTCATCATCGAGATGGACGGCGGTTCGATCACTCTCAGCGCCTTTTTTGGGGAAGAGCGCGACGCGAGACAGCTTATTTTCTCCGACGGGAGCTTTATCAGCGGAAACGACTTCGATGCGGACGGCGTCTTCACCGGAGAATTGTTCCGCGGCGTCGATCTGGCAAAGGAAAACGACGCCGTCCGCCGTCAATACGCCGACGATCCGGAGGCGTTTCTGAACTGCTGTGTGCGTCAGCTTCCCTACGGATTTGAGGTACTCAGGGAAGGAGCCGCCGTCTACGGTGAGGAAAAGCAGCTCCTTCTGGACATATACGCCTCGCTTTTCGGTGAAAAAGGGCTCGATATGAGCACAAACAGCTCCAATGCGCTGTATCTGCGCTCAAATGACGACGGTACATATACGCCTGTCCGCCAGACGCTTTTCACAAATGACGGCTTTGTCATCACCTGTGAACGCTCGGAATGTCTCGCCATCGAAAGCAGCGGTCTGATAGCGCCGCTTTCGGAAGGTCGTGCATCCGTCTCCTTTTCGAACAAGCTCGGTGAGCCGGTCGGGAGCTTCAGCGCAAAGGTGTTCGATGATAACGGCACGCTCTCACTGTCACTCCCCTGTCCGCAGTGCGGCGCGGAGACCGGCGGCGTGCTGCATCTTGCCGCCTGCGGTCATTTCACCTGTCAGAGCGATTACGATACCGAGACACACGGGACGGGTGACTGTCAGCTCGCGGGGCACTGTATAAGCGACGGTCGTGAGCACGGCGTGTGCAAAAACTGTCGGGGATTTCTCTGTGACGGGCACGAGCACGGCAGCGGCGTGTGTCAGCACGTCCACCAGTGGTTTACAACGTCCCACACGCCCGGTGACGCCGACAATCCGCCCCACTCCACAAATATATGCCTTATATGCGGGCAGACAATGTACCAGTAAATCGAGGTAGACCCATGAACTATACGGAAAAAGCAAAAAGACTGCTCGCGGAGGGCGGCTTCACCTGCGTCGTCTGCGGAGATGATTTTCTCTACACGAGCCATGAGCGGGGCGTAAAGCCGCTGCTCGTCCCGCTGGAGGAAGGCAAAAGCTTTGAGGGCTTTTCCGCTGCCGACAAGGTAGTCGGAAAAGCGGCAGCCTGCCTGTACGTGCTCCTGAAAATAAAAGAGGTGCACGCCGGTATCATAAGCTGCCGCGCTCTGGATGTGTTTGAAAAATACGGCGTTAAGATCACCTTTGACGAGCTTGTGGAGGCGATCGAAAACCGCACGAAAACCGGCCTCTGCCCGATGGAAAGCGCAGTGTGGGAGCTTGAAAACGCCGAAGACGCCCCCGATGCGATCAGAGCGACGCTGAAAAAGCTTGCCGAGTGAAGTGTACTCCAAGTAACGGATAGCTATGATTTGCAGTGTTTACATGGCATCCAAACCGTAGGGCGCTGGCTGTCTCCCGCCGAAAAGTTGAAGCTTCCGTTACGTTACGGCGGGAGACAGCCGGCGCCCTACGGATTACAGCATATTTTCACTCTCCGCTTTCCGTATCTATTGCCAGCATTTCCACGTCCTCATCCGTTTCCGCCTCGCTCACGGAGACCTCATAGGCGGTTTTTTCTGTGGGCTGTTCGTCAATGAGCTTTATATAGGTGCGGCTCTGGACTCTGCCGCCGATCCTCAGACGCGTTCCCACGTCCCATGAGCCCGCGATGCAGGCGAGATTGCCCCAGCAGATGCACGGCAGATAATCCGAACGCCCGTAACGTCGGTTCACCGCCAGCATCAGATCGCAGATATCGCGCCCCATCGGGGTCGTTCTCCGCACCGGCGTCTTGCACAGCGTGCCGCGGAGAAAAATACGGTTTACATAATCTTCTTCCGTTAATTCGATCTCTTTGGCAAATACGGTGATTACGAGCCTTGCTCCCTCGCCGCGGCGGTTATTGAACGTGCGGAGCTGTCCCGCAACGCGGATACGGCTTCCGACGTCGATCCCGATGCCATCAAGCTGCTGAGGGCGGACGATGACGTTCAATGTGTCAAAGGTACCCGAAAGGCGCTGTATCTCCAGCGGAAAAACATAGAAGTCCTGTCCTCTGGCCGTATGGGACCGTACCGGTCGGCCTGCCATATCGCCGCATAATTCGATAGAGTTGTTTTCCGTGATCATATCCATTCCGTTTCCGTCCTTTAAGTAAGATAAGTGAGATACTCATTTGTATTCACAGGAAGGACTTGAATATGCCGGTAAAAAAAGCTATAATATCGACAGAGAAAACATAAGGAGACACGAAACTATGGATATAAAAGAAATTCTGGAAAAATGCGACCATACCTTACTGCGGGTCGACTGCACCGCGTCCGAGATCCGCACGCTGTGCGATCAGGCCATCCGGTATAACTGCGCGAGCGTGTGTATTCCTCCCTGCCATGTGTACGGGGCGAAAAAATATGTCGGCGGGAGAATGAAGATATGCACCGTTATCGGTTTCCCCAACGGCTACATGACGACTGCCGCCAAGGCTTTTGAGGCAGCGGACGCCGTGAAGAACGGTGCGGACGAGATCGACATGGTCGTAAACCTCTCCATGGTCAAAGACGGGCAGTGGGAGGCAGTGGCAAATGATATCTCCGCCGTTCGCAAGGCCACTCTCGGCTGCATCCTCAAGGTCATCATTGAGTGCTGCCTGCTGACCGACGAGGAGAAGGTAAAGCTGTGCAAAATCGTTTCGGACTGCGGCGCAGATTACATCAAGACCTCCACAGGCTTTTCCAAGGGCGGCGCAACACGCGAGGACGTAAAGCTCATGCGCGAAAACAGCCCCGCAAAGCTTTTGGTGAAAGCAGCCGGAGGCATCTCAAGTCTGCAGGACGCGGAGGACTTTGTAGCCTTAGGCGCAGACCGTCTCGGCACGAGCCGTATCGTCAGGCTTGCAATCGAACAGGAAAAGAAAGCGGAAATTCCCGAAGAAAATTCCGCACATTGATCTTATGTAAACTATTATTTGTTAATTTATACTTGAATATTGTTTTGCGGTGTGTTATACTTGACAAGCTGTAAATTTGTACTATGTCGAAAGGGCTGAAATATATGTCTACTCTCACTATCATTCTCACAATCCTTCAGGTCATTTCCGGTCTTGCCGTTACCGCGGTCGTGCTTATGCAGAGCGGTAAGAGCGCGGGTCTGTCCGGCGCCATCGGCGGCGGCGCAGAGACCTTCTTCTCCAAGGGCAAGGCAAAGACTCTGGACGCAAAGCTGGCAAAGGCCACCAAGTGGTTCGCCCTCGCTTTTGCACTCCTCACCCTTATTCTGAACCTGATCTGATAACGGTAGTTAAAAAAGCCTGCATTGCAAAAGCAATGCAGGCTTTTTTCAGTGTGGAGTTTGTACAGTTTGGAGTGTGAAGTTTTGAGTGTGGGGGTGTATCTCGGTGATTAGTTAAATATACGAACATTTAAGATGTATCCCCAATCACTACTTTATGACTGTCCATTTTTATGGGTACAGTTTACTTTAAACTCCACACTCCAAACTCCACACTTAGTATCTCTGTTCTATTCTTTCAGGTATTCTTTTAAAAGCGTGATCGCCCGCCGTTCCAGTCGGGAGATCTGCACCTGCGACGAGCGCATGACTCTGGCGCAGCTCTGCTGGGTCATGCCGTGGTAGTAACGCAGCACAACGACCTGCCGTTCCTTTTCCGGCAGAGTATCAATGGCGGCACGCAGGGATACGTGCTCGAGCATCCGCTCCTCGCTGCCCGTATCGCTCAGCACAAGCTCAAGTGAAAACCCGTCCTCACCGTTTTCCTTTTGCAGACTTTCGGCGGGGCCGGTCGCTATTTCGGCAAAGGCTATCTCCTCTGGGGTAAGCCCCGTCTCCTTTGATATCTCGGATATGGTCGGCTCTCTGCCGATGCGCTGCTCCAGAGTAAAGCGCGCCGCCTTGATCTTCGCGGAGCACTCCTTCGTGCTGCGGCTGACCTTCACCATGCCGTCGTCCCGCAGGAAGCGCCGTATCTCCCCCGCGATCTTCGGCACGGCGTAGGTCGAAAAACAGGTGCCGTACTCCTCGTCGAAGCCGTCAATGGCTTTGAGAAAGCCGACGCAGCCGAGCTGATAGAGATCCTCCGGGTCTGTTCCCCTGCCGAAAAAGCGTCGGGCGATGCTCCATATAAGTCCTGAATTATCCTCCACGAGCCTCCCCGCCGTCTCTTTGTCCCCGTTCTGTGCTCTGCGGATATCCGCATAGATATCCCCGCTCATCTTATGCCGACTCTTTTGCAGATACACCGGCGCATGGTGACGGTCGTCCCTTTGCCGGGCGAGGAGCGCACACGCAGAGTGTCCATAAAGCTGCCCATGATGGTAAAGCCCATGCCGCCCCTGTCCTCGCCGCCGGTGGTATACAGCGGCTCCATGGCCTGCGCCACATTTTCTATTCCCCTGCCCCAGTCCTTTACGGAAAATTCCAGCACATCGGTGTCAATGATGCGCATACGCATACTGATCCTGCCGAGCTCATCGGGGTAGGCGTGGACGATGCAGTTCGTCACCGCCTCCGAAACAGCCGTTTTGATGTCTCCCAGCTCGTCAAGCGTTGGGTCGAGCTGGGAGGCAAACGCGGCGGCGGCTGAACGGGCAAACGCCTCGTTGCTGCTTTTGCTCGGGAATTCAAGCTTGATATAGTTAGAATAGTTCATTCTTTCCTCCTATCTGACCGACACCGGTACTAAACGGTCGATCCCCGATGCGTCGATCACTCTCTGCGGCTGTCTGGACGGATTTTCGATCCATGCCCGACCGCCTAAATTGTTCATGCGCCTGCTCATGCGGATGATGACGGCGATGCCGGAGGAATCCATAAAGCCCAGCTCACTGAGGTCAAGCACACATTCCCGCGGCAGGTATTCGTCGATCAGCTCGTCAACGTTGTTTATCACAAATTTTGCCTGATGGTGGTCAAGCTCCCCCACGAGAAAGATCGTGAGCCGACCGGCTGAAAAAGCGGTTTTGATGTTCATAAGTACATACTCCGAAAAAAATGGCATTGTACAAACAGTTTTCGTACAATGCCATTTTATATCTTATGTTATGAAAAATCTGTCGGATAAGGGTACAGCTCTTCTGCGCCGGCAAAAAATAAAGCATTTACAGAAGCTCCGAGATATGATAAAATTAATCTAATAAATCATACATTTTGCGCAAAAAGAGGGAAAAGAAATGACAGAACATGATTATAAATGGATGCGCTCATCCAAATCGCAGGACTGCCTGTGCCTTGTTTTTCCGGAAAAGATCAGCTCCGCAAACGCACCGGAGGTCAGAGCGGAGGTTTTTGACCTGCTCTCGCGTTTTCCGCATACACAGCTCGTCGCGGACTTTGACGGCGTGGAATACATTTCCAGCTCCGGTCTCCGCGTCATTTTAGAGCTGATCAAGAGCGAGAAGAATTTCCGTATCGTTAATGTCGGTTCAGCGGTCTATGAGATCTTTGAAATGACCGGCTTTCTGCAGATGGCGGATATTCAGAAAAAGAGGCGGCAGATCTCTCTTGAAGGAGCGGAGGAGATCGGCTGGGGCTTTACCGCCCGTGTCTACCGTCTGACGGAGGACAGCATCATCAAGGTATACCGCGAGGATATTCCCATAGAGGATATCGAGGGAGAGCTGAGCCGCGCCAAGCAGGCGTTCGTTGCCGGTATCCCTACCGCCATTTCCTTTGACATCGTGGATGTCGGCAACAGCATCGGCGTGATATTTGAGCGTATGGACGGCGGCACTTTGAAGAGCGCCATGCTGGCCGCTCCCGAGCGCTTTGATGAGTTCATGGAGCAGTACGCCCTGGTTTTGCAGACGATCAATTCGATCCCTGTGGCGGACGAGGCCATTCCCGATGCGAAAGAGATCGCTCTGCGAAAGCTGAAATATCTGACAGAGGAAAAGGGAATGCTTTCCCGGCAGGAGTCGGAGCGCATGGAGAAATTCCTTTCCTCCCTTCCCGACACCGGCACCTATATCCACGGGGACTGCCAGTTCAAAAATATCATGCTCAGCGGCGGCGAGCCGATGCTGATCGACATGGACACACTTTCCAAGGGCTCGCCTCTTTTTGAGCTTGCCGCGCTCTATAACTGCTATATCGCCTTTGAGGATGCCTGTCCCGGCAATTCGGAGAACTTTTTCGGCGTCTCTGAAGAGCTTACGGGGAAGATGATGGATCGGCTCATGAGCGCGTGCCTGCCGGTATATTCCGAAGAGCCGTTTGAACGGGCAGAGAAAAAAGTCCAGCTCCTCGGCTCTTTCTTTTGCTTTCATTTTTTCGTACAGTATATGTCGGAAGAGGAAGATAACATGAAAAAAGCCGGAGAAATTTTCCGGAAGCGGCTCGCGGAGCTTGAGGCGTAACGTGAAAATGCAGTACAAAGTGCAGCGTTGGGGTTTTCGCGCTTGACAACGCCGACGGATGTGGTACAATAAGCATAGAAAAAGGGTATCACATGACCGTCAGCGGTTTGTGACCCTCAGCAGTTAGGGATTAGCTGAAAAAGAATTTCAGGAAACCGTCACTTGGCAGAGTGGCGGTTTCCGCTTTTCTTTACGATGATCGTAATTGTAAAACTACGGATATGTAAAGTAATACGCATGGCTGATCACCTCCTTATCGGAGATGTCCGAGAGCCAAAACCGCCAACTGTTCGATCTGTGATACCCGCCCCTCGCGGGGCATTGTTATGTTAACATAAAACCCGCATTGTGTCAAGATTGTAAGCTTTTCTCGCTTGACAACGCCGACGGATGTGGTACAATAAGCATAGAAAAAGGGTATCACATGACCGTCAGCGGTTTGTGACCCTCAGCAGTTAGGGATTAGCTGAAAAAGAATTTCAGGAAACCGTCACTTGGCAGAGTGGCGGTTTCCGCTTTTCTTTACGATGATCGTAATTGTAAAACTACGGATATGTAAAGTAATACGCATGGCTGATCACCTCCTTATCGGAGATGTCCGAGAGCCAAAACCGCCAACTGTTCGATCTGTGATACCCGCCCCTCGCGGGGCATTGTTATGTTAACATAAAACCCGCATTGTGTCAAGATTGTAAGCTTTTCGCGCTTGACAACGCCGACGGATGTGGTACAATAGACATAGAAAAAGGGTATCACATGACCGTCAGCGGTTTGTGACCCTCAGCTTAGTTTATCGGAAGAACAGGAAAATCCTAAAGCAACCGTCACTTGGCAGAGTGGCGGTTGTTGCTTTCACGCTTAACTCTGATCGTGATAACATATCCGAGGATATGTACTGTCAAAGTAAGAGGCATATGCGACACCTCCTTTCGGAAGGTCGTCTGAGAGCCAAAACCGCCAGCTGTTCGTACTGTGATACCCCGTCCCTTACGGGACGTTGTTATGTTAACATAATAATCGCTTCGTGTCAATAATTGTCTAAGCAAACAGGGACTGTGTTTTGATTTCACAGTCCCTGTGTTTTTATTACTTTTTCATATTGGCAAGCTGTAATTTGAGATTTTCAATCAGTGCTTCAAGCTTTGCCTTCTTCTCACGTTCCACGTTGACGACCGCCTCGGGCGCACGGGAGACGAAGTTTTCGTTTGCAAGCTTTGCGTTCTGTCCCGCAAGCTGCTTTTCGGCGTTCGCAAGCTCTTTTTCCGTGCGGGCTATCTCCTTTTCCATATCCACAAGCTCTGCCATAGGCATGAACATACGGGTATTGTCGGTGATGACGGAGACCATACCGTCGCTGCCCTCGGGGTCGGCGTCCAGCACGCTCACCTCGCTTGCGTATGCCAGCTTGCACATATAGGCTTTGCCGGCCTCAAACGCGCCCTTTTTATCGGTGACAACGATCAGATGCGCCTTGCGGGAGGGCGGAACGTTCATCTCGCTGCGTCTTGCACGGACGGCCTTGATCGCGGTCATGACCATCTCGAAGTTCGCCTCATCCTCGCGGAAGCACAGAGCGTCTTTGAACTCGGGATACTTCTCGATCATCAGAGCCTCGCCCTCATGGGGAAGCGCCTGCCATATCTCCTCGGTGATGAACGGCATGAACGGATGCAGGAGTTTCAATATTTCAACAAGCACATACAGCAGCACCTTCTGCGCGGAAAGCTTGCTCTCCTCGTCGTCGCCGTTGAGGCGGGGCTTTGTCAGCTCGATATACCAGTCACAGTAGCTGTCCCAGATAAAGTCATAAATCTTGCCTGCCGCCACACCCAGCTCAAAGCTGTCCATATTCTCGCAGACCTCTTTGACCGTGTCGTTGAGCTTGGAGATTATCCATTTATCCTCGATCTCCAACTTTTCGGGCAGCTCGTTTCTGTCGATGGTGAGGTTCATCATCACAAAGCGGGAGGCGTTCCATATCTTGTTGCAGAAGTTGCGCATCGCCTCGCACTTTTCCACATAGAAGCGCATATCGTTTCCGGGGCTGTTGCCGGTGATGAGGTTGAAGCGCAGAGCGTCCGCGCCGTATTTTTCGACCATTTCCAGCGGGTCGATGCCGTTGCCGAGAGACTTGGACATCTTGCGTCCTAAGCTGTCGCGCACAAGACCGTGGATAAATACCGTCTTGAACGGCTCCTCATCCTTCTGCTCCATAGCCGAGAAGATCATTCTTGCGACCCAGAAGAAGATTATATCATAGCCCGTGACCATGACGGAGGTAGGATACCAGTAGCCAAGCTCCGGCGTATCAGAGGGCCAGCCCATAGTTGAGAACGGCCAGAGTGCGGAGGAGAACCACGTATCCAGAACATCCTCCTCGCGCCTTATATTTTTGCTGTGGCAGCACTCACATTCGGTAGCGTCCTCGCGGGAGACGGTGATGTGACCGCAGTCGTCGCAGTACCACGCGGGTATCTGATGACCCCACCAGAGCTGACGGGAGATGCACCAGTCGTGCACGTTCTCCATCCAGTTGGTATAGGTCTTTGTGAAGCGTTCGGGAACGAATTTGATACGTCCGTCATTGACGACGTCGAGGGCCTTCTTTGCAAGCGGCTCCATCTTCACGAACCACTGAGGCGAGGGCAGCGGCTCGACAGCCTTGCCGCAGCGGTAGCAGCAGCCGACGTTGTGGCTGTACGGCTCGACCTTGACAAGGTAGCCCGCTTCCTCAAGATCGGCGACGATGGCTTTGCGGCATTCATATCTGTCCATGCCGTCATACTTACCGCCGTTGATGATCTTTCCGTCCTCGTCGATGCACTGTATCTGCTCTAAGTCATGGCGCAGACCGACCTCAAAGTCGTTCGGGTCGTGGCAGGGAGTCATCTTGACCGCGCCGGTACCGAAGCCCAGCTCGACGTAATCGTCGGCAACTATCGGGAGCTTTCTGCCCACGAGCGGGAGAATGGCGTTCTTGCCGACAAGGTGCTGATACTTTTCATCGGCGGGATTGACGGCAACGCCGGAGTCACCTAACATCGTTTCGGGGCGGGTGGTGGCGATAATAAATTCCTCGTCGGAGTTCTCAACGGGATAGCGGATATACCAGAACGAGCCCGGGATATCCTTGTATTCGACCTCTGCGTCGGAAAGCGCGGTGCGGCAGTGGGTGCACCAGTTTATCATGCGGCGGCCCTTGTAGATAAGACCCTTTTCGTACAGGTCGCAGAAGGTCTCGCGCACGGCTCCGGCGCAGATATCGTCCATCGTGAAGCGGCTTCTGTCCCAGTCGCAGCTTACGCCCATGCTCTTCTGCTGCTCAACGATGCGGTCGCCGTACTGCTTTTTCCAGTCCCACACGCGCTCAAGGAACTTTTCACGGCCTAAGTCGTAGCGGGTCTTGCCCTCCTCCTTGCGGAGGACTTCCTCGACCTTTATCTGGGTTGCGATACCGGCGTGATCGACGCCGGGCAGCCACAGCGCGGAAAAGCCCTGCATTCTCTTGTAGCGGGTCAGGATGTCCTGCAAGGTCGCGTCAAGCGCGTGACCCATGTGGAGCTGACCGGTGACATTGGGGGGCGGCATAACGATGGAGAAGGGCTTTTTGTCGGGGTCTATTTTACCCTTGAAGTACCCGCCGTCCATCCACATATCATAGATTTTCTTTTCGACCGATTTCGGGTCGTACACCTTAGGAAGCTCTTTCATGACTTTCCTCCTTAAAAATGGTAGAGAAAACGCCCTGAGGCGTTTTATTGCCTCAGGGCGATAATAGTAAATATTACCGTGGTACCACCTGTTTTCCGTTATTAAACGGCACTCAAACGTCTTTAACGCAGACCATACGGCAGAGCTACTCCGTTCACTCCGCGTACTCCGGCCCGACCTTCACCGCCGCCTCACGGGAACTTACACCGCCCGTTCCCTCTCTGCGCATCCGCTTTCCGGCTACTCCTGACCATCATCGTATGGAAAGCATTATAAATATCGGCAGATGGTTTGTCAATAGTTAAAATGAAATATGGAAATCTGAAAGTGGAGAGTGGAGATTAATCACTGTCTCCTGACTGAGTGCTCAAAACGAGCAGATTGGAGAGCACATCATTCAGCAGCGGCATATATTTGTTGTCGATCCGATGTATTTGGCTCAAGATTATACTATCGTCGTCTCTTTCGTTCCCGAAAAGAATATAATCCGCCGATAAACCAAGAACTTCACAGATTTTCAAGAGCATTTTTACCGATATGCCGGTTCGTCCCCTTTCGACCTCTGCCATATACGATACGCTTACGTCCAGAAGCTCCGCGATTTTTTCTCTCGTATAACCCATATTTTCTCTCGCGTTTCTTATTCTCGTATGCATTTTTATCACCTCTGCATACATTATGGAATATAGTTCGAGTGAGAAACATCAACTAACATTATATGTAAAACATATTGTATTTGTTGATACAATGGGTTATACTTAAAGAGAGCCCCTTTTTTTAGGTTTACTTATGAGAATGAGCCATTGGTGCCGTTAACTATCGACTCATTTCAGCTCGATTTTCCCGTGTTCGGCTTCAAAATCGCGGACTCTCTTTTTGATCATCTGTTCCAGTTCCTTATTCTTTGTGCGCCCCTCATATTCCGCGATATACCCCAACTGCTCCAGCAGCTCTTTCTCCACACGTAAAGTATAACGACTCAGCTCTTCAGACAATTTTGTCAGCCTCCTATGACGAAGTATTGACAAAATTTTAGCGTCATATTATGATGCTGAGGAAATTTGACGCAATATTGACGCAATTATTGAGAGGAAAAATCTGATGGTGAACTATCAAAAAATGTACACTAAGCTTTTTAACGCCATTACGGATGCGATTGAAAGCATACAGCATGGAAATTCCGACACAGCAAAAGAAATCCTCATAAAGGCACAGATAGAAACGGAGGACATTTATATTTCCGAGGATTCGTGACTCATAGAGTGTCTCCACACAGGGGACGGTTCTCAATGGCGGTAAGTTAACGTTTTCATCTGTAGGGCGG
>JAUNND010000042.1 GCA_030531595.1 Eubacteriales bacterium
TCGCTGTATGGAGTTCCACAGTATGGGCAGTTTCCGCTAACCCATTCTGAGCCGCCGGTGACCTGCTCCAACTCATCGTCGGTCAGGGCAATTCTTCTGTTTTTCCTTTCTTCTGCCATGATTTGTTTTCTCCTTTTCTTCAGACTATCCGGCTGTTTTCCGGTTTATGACAGTATGTAATGAACCTCGTTCAGGCGAACGGGGCTTTTGTTCTCTCCGAGCTCCCGGAGTACGACGGTCCGGTCATCCAGCGCAAAAGAGTATTTGCCCTGCCGCCGGATGCAGACATTGTCCCGGACGGCGGCGGGGATATCCAGAGCGTATTCCCGGATGAACGGCAAGCCGTCTTCCTCGGAGCAGAGATACTCCACAACGTCCTTTTCCATTCGGAAGAGCTCGCGGGTATCATCGTCTCCGACGGCGTCCACGATCCGATCAAGACAGGCGACCCACGACCTCCGCCGTTTCTCGTCCCGGATCGGGGACAGAATGCATTTTTCCAGCTCGCAGATCGCCGCTTCGTTTTGCAGAAACAGCTTTTTCAGCCCGTGCCGCTTTACCAGCAGCTTGCAGGTAAGGGAGTAATTCTCCCGGCACATATTCAGGAGCAGAACGAGAACGGACAGATTCCGGAACCGGTCGCGGATCGGCGTATGGAAGGTATAGTGCTGGATAAACAGCGGCTTATACTGTCGGATAAGCTCCATGCCTCTCGGAGAGACCGTGTTCGAGAGCGCTGTTTCGCCGTAGTCGGTACCCTCGTCGAAGAAGGTCTGCTCATACACCTTGTCCGTCTCTTCCGTACACGGATAGAGGCAGAGCAGATGATACTGTACACAAGAGCCGTCTTTCAGATAGATCTGTTCGATCAGGCGAAGCGTATCGTCAAAATCGTCCTCCGTTTCGTCCGCAAAACCATAGATGAAAGAGACAATGACCCTCATCCCGTGGGATGTGAGCGCGTCAATAACGGGAAGCACATGACTCAGATCCAGATTCTTATGGATAAGCTTCTGCATTTTCGCGGAGCCGGTCTCGATCCCGAGATAAATGCTACTGCATCCCGCTTCCGCCATGCGGTCGATCAATTCCGCGTCGAGCAGATCGACCCGGGAGGAACAGTGCCAGCGATAGGGTGCGCCCTTCTCCTTCAGCGCACGGCAGAAGTCCAGAACAAAGGAGCGGTTGACCGTGAAATTATCATGGTTGATCGTGAAGGAAACGGAACCGCTTTTTTCATGCCATGCGTCCATTTCGTCAAGGATATCCTGCACCGGCTGGATACGGAATTTTCTCTCCCAGAAGGATTTCGTCGAACAGAAGGAGCAGGAAAACGGACAGCCGCGCCCGCCTTCGATCGTAATTTTGGTGTTCCTGTCGCAGGGCAGATCGCAGTTCACCGGCGAATACTTTTTCAGCTCCGCCGCGTCCAGCAGAGGAACGTCCGGCGTGGAGACGATATCGTCCCCGTCGCGGTACGTGATCTGGGGAACCTCCGCAAGAGACCCGCCGTTCAGCAGGGCGCGGATCTGGGGAAGAATGGTCTTTTCCGATTCTCCGCGGCTGACGGCTTTCAGCCAGGGAAACGCCCGGAGGCAGTCCCGCGCCATGACCGTTGCGTGCGGTCCGCCGAAGAGGATCGTAACATCCGGCGCTTTCCGATGGATGCGTTCCGCCAGCTCCACGGTAGAGCAAAAGGAATTTGCCATCGTGTAGAAACCGATGATCCTCGGCTCAAAGCGCAGAAGATAGTCGGTAAGCTTCTGAAAGGTCTTCTCGGGATCGGCTTCGTAAGTAAGCTCGCCCGAATGGTTCAGCCGGTCAAAATATACCGTATGGACACGAAATTCCGGTTCCAGAATTTTCGCCAGAATGGTCTGCCCCAGCAGAACCCCGAACGAATCGGGAACGGCGAAATCCAAACCGCCCGCCAATATCACATCATATTGTTTCATAAGTAAAGCGCAGCGATCTTCTTCGGTCAGATGGGAGTGCGGCTGTTAGACCGAAGCTCGGCTTCTTCCTGCGCGTTATTGTTGAGTCCGAAACGACTGCGAACACGCATTGTTTTACCGGTTTTATCTTTGAGCCAATCAAATAAGCCGGCGCCGCCGTTGACGTCTTCCAGCTCGTCATCGCTCAGTTGTTTGCTTTTAAGTTCTTCTGTCATGATAATATCTCTCCTATCAACAATTCAATCAGATCGGTCGAATGCGACCGGAGACGCATCAATAAACTCTGCTTTCGTTCTCGGCTTCTTCCTGCGCGTTATTGTTGAGTCCGAAACGACCGCGAAAACCCGGTTTTTTGCCTGTTCCGTCTTTGAGTATTGGACCTATGCCAAAGCCGCCGTTGACGTCTTCCAGCTCGTCATCGCTCAGTGCATGATTTTTAAGTTCTTCTGACATGATAGTATTTCTCCTTTTTTATATATTCCGCTTCGGGCTGCGGTGCTTACATTCCTATATACGCAACCCGACGCGATTTGTTACAGCATTTTTTACCATTTTTTACCAGACCGCAATTCTTTTTTCAGGGGCGAGGTACATTCCGTCTCCCTCTTCAATACCGTAGCAGTCATAGAATTCCTCAAACTGTTGGACGGAAGCGTTAACGCGGTAGAACTCGGGCGGATGCTCGTCCTTTTTTCGATAACATCCCCGGAACACGGATTCTATCCGAACCTAATTACCCAACTTTATTTCAACGCAATTACTGTCATCTTCAAAAAAGCTGATTTTCATGGTTTTCTTATTACAATTGACAACATTCATGAAAGTGGATTCCCAAAAAGTTCCCATATCCTTCAGTTCCTGTCTTGAAGAACCCGTAAAGATATCTGCTTGTTCTTTGACATACTTATTGACTTCCTCCTGATTTTTCTCATCGACAATATAATCATAAGTCCAACCGGGATTCTCTCCAACATATTCCGACCTGTAATCATAGCTGCATATCTCAGGCATGTAACTTTGCGCGTATGAAACAGACTTCATAAGCTCTGACATATCCTCTTCAGATGACACATTATCAATATTCTCTTCCAAAACCGCATACCTGCCGACACCGCTCTTCAGGCTCTGCTTATCGGAGAATTCTTTTGTAACATAAAAATTGGTCTGTATCTGCTGTTTGTCCAGAAAAGAAACCTTGTTATCCGCCACCTCTAAAACGCCGTAGTCTCCTGTCGCGTCAGCCATCAGATAGCAGAAATTCCAGTCCATATCTTCTGAATTCGGACCATACAAATCAAGTCCATTTACATATTCTATTGCCTCTTTTACAGTTGCGCAATTCTGGCAAAGGCGCGTGTTCAGACCGGCTATACAAGCTCTTTGCGCTGAATCCGGGTTGGTGCCGGTCAGCGGAAACACTGAATTCCCCACTTCATCCCGCTCCCCGTATCTCATATTGACTTCCACATATAACCCCTGATCATTTATAACATCCAGCGAAAACAACGGAAGCATTTTATACATAAGTATATTTAACCCCTTATTCCTGATAACATCCGCATCAGGAATATACTCGTTATAGTAAACGATTCCGGCTGTTTCATACTTATCTTTTTCTTTTGTTCTGACAATAAATCCCGGCTTATTTGAAATATAGAAATCATAGTTTCTGCCGACGATGGTTTCTCCGTTTTCAAGCGTAGCAGCAACGGCGCTGCATCCGCCAAAGTTTCCGCAGAATATTTTGTCTAAAAACAAATCATATAGTTTCTGATTTGTTTTCGTGATCGTGCCCGTTTCAAAAACATCTTCAGAAATCTCGTTCAGACGGACAGTTCTGCCCAGCACTGCATACCCTGCACTCAAAAGAAGAATCAATACTGCTATCACTATGAGCAGTTTTTTCAATTTTTGTTTCTTCATGTGTTCCTCCGCTCTGTCGCTTCCCCTTTTGAAATCAACACATAATCTTTTTTCAAACGATTTCCATCTTTTTTTTGTATTCGAGGCACATCATTGTGATGTCATCGAACTGCGGCGCTTCTCCTACAAAAGCGTCTATATCCGCACGAACAAGAGGAAGCAGTTCAGTTGGCGATTTTGAAGCGTTTTTCTCAAGCACCGCCGTCAGCCGCTCCTGACCGTAAAGCTCTTTTTCGGCATTCGTGGCTTCGGTCACACCGTCAGTGTATTGGAAGAGCTTGTCTCCCGGCTCAAAGTTGACGGTAACTGTTCTGTACTGCATATCTTCCATTCCGGCAAGCACAAAGCCCGGACGAAGCTTATACAGCTCATATTTTTCCCCGTTTCGGCAAATATACGGGATTTCATGACCGGCATTCACGAAAACGAATTCTCCGGTCACAAGGTCAAGCACACCTTCAAAAGCGGTAACAAAGAGCCCCTCACTGTTCGATTCGCAAAGCAGATTGTTTACTTTGGTGAAGGTCTGCTGAAGGGGTGTACCCAGCTCGGTATGGTCTTTGATCATTGCTTTGGCAATCGCCATAAACAGAGCTGCGGGAACGCCTTTCCCGGACACGTCTGCCACAACAACCGCCAGATGACGCTCATCCACCATGAAGAAATCATAAAAATCGCCGCCGACTTCTTTGGCAGGAGCCATGGAAGCGAACACGTCAAATTCTTCCCTGTCCGGAAACGCCGGAAAGATGACCGGAAGCATATTAGCCTGAATGTCACGGGCAACGGAAAGCTCGCTCTCAATGCGGGAAGCCTCTGCAGAAATTTCCGCCTGCCGGATAACCATTTCCTTTCCGCATTTTGCGATCAGATAGGCAATAACGGAAAAAACCGCATACTGCAAAAGCTTAGGTACAAGGGCTTGCGACATATAGAAGAAGAAATACTTTGACCGCTCAAACCCGCCGGCAGTCTCTATCGCATGATAAAGATCTTCCCCGTAAGGGACAAGGGTATCCTGCGCCACATCCACAAAATTGAGATCGAGCAAACCAAGCTGAAACCATGAGCCGACAGCCGCAGACAGGGTAAAAGCGGCTGCCGAAAATACGGCGATCCGAGCGGTGTATTTTTCGGAATAATAACGCAGAGAAATAAGCAGCGGAAAAACGATAAACAGGGCAATGTTATAGGAAAGCAGAGCGTCCACCATAGCGCAGACGACGATCAATGTACTCATCAGATAATACTTGATTTTCGGGTGGTCGCCCTGATGCTTCCTGTTTTCAAATACGGCAATTCCAAAGAAAACCAGAGCAATGAGGATAAAAACCGTAAAGAACAGGCGGTCAAGCAAAAAAACGCCCGCCATATTCAGCACCCAGGCAATAATGAATCCTGCGCTTAGCAGCAGCATCGTCAGAGAGACAAGCTTGTTTGCCTCTATCTCGTTCTGATGAAAAAGCTCTTTCACGGATGCATCCTGATCGCCACTGACCTTCGGAGTGAAAGTTGTATGATTTATCATATTGAGACTCCTGATTTATTACAGCTTTTTACCAGACCGCAATTCTTTTTTCGGGGGCGAGGTACATTCCGTCGCCTTCTTCGACGCCGTAGCAGTCGTAAAATTCCTCAAACTGTTGGACGGTGGCGTTGACGCGGTAGAACTCGGGCGGATGCTCGTCCTTGAGTCTTGAAAGGAAGCCGTTATAGCTTCTCAGATACGACCACAGCTCGGCAAAGCTCCGGAAAAACAGATCGTAATCAAAGCCCTCGATAGACTTCGCGATGTGGAGCATACACGCCATGGCGCCCATGTCCGCGCACGCCTCGCCTGTGATGATACTGCCGTTGATGTGGGTACCGTCCCAGCAATAGATCGTGTCGGCATAGTCGGCGATCTTCTGAATTTTTGCGTCAAAGGCGGCTCGGTCTTCCTCCGTCCACCACTCGGAATAATTGCCGTCTTTATCGAACTGACTGCCAATACCGTCAAAGGAGTGGGAGATCTCATGGGCGACGACAGAGCCTATTTTCGCGTATTGCTCTTCCAGAGGCATATCGGCGTTATAGAGCTCGCCCCGACAGAAGGCCGCCAGCATATTGACGGAGTTGGCTGTGGGATCGTAGAAAGCGTTGACCGTGGTGGGCAGAAGACCGCTCCACTTATACCGATCAACCGGCTCGGAAAATTCTTCCGCCGATTTTTTCGTTTCGGAGCGGGTCAAAGCAAGCAGAGCCTCGTGCAGTGTGCCGCCCTCGGACGCGGAAGCAAAGCTCAGATCGTCGGAAAGGTACTCCGTCCAATCATCGGGATACAGCACGTTGATGACCATGTTGTCCAGCTTTTCGATGGCTTTCTGCTTCGTCTGCTCGCTGATGAAGTCCTCTCCGGAAAGCATCTCGGCGTAGGCGTTCAGAACCTTATGAATGATATCCGAAACATTCTGCTTGTCCTGCGGCGTGAAGTACCTCTCGCAGTAAAGCCTGGAGACCTGCCAGTACATCGTGTTCATGGCGTACTGCGCGGCGTACTGTTCATCCTCCAGCAGACCTTCAGCGCCGGAAAGGACGTTGGTGCTTTCCATATACTTCACAAAGCACTCTCTGTCCAGCGCCTCGCCGAAGCCAAGCGCGCTGTGAACGATCACGTAGTCCTTCAGGAGAGTAAGGTGCTCATCATCGTAGATCCCCTTGAACGCTTCCAGCCAAGCCGGTTCCAGAAGGATCAGGTTTTCTTTTCTCTCATAGCCGCACAGATCCAGAACCTGCAAAATCGGGACATTGCCCTGCATCTTCTCGAATTCCGCAAGGCTGACAACATTGTTTATCTTGTCAAGAATATCCGGCTCGTTATACTCCTCGGAGGTAAGAATATACGGCGCGAGAGCGGTTTCCAGCTCGAAGCAGTTGGAAAGCTTCCTTGCGGCTTCCTCCTCGCTGTAGCCGAGTCTGCCGAGAATATAGAGAGTAAATTCGCTCCACACCTCTTTCATCAGCGCGCCGAATTCGCTCAGCTCGCCGTATTCGGCGGAATCGTCCAGCAAAAGAGCGCCGGAGCCGACAGCCATGATGTATGCACTGCTGTCATTGTAATCCACGATGGGAGCAAAGCCGAACGGAAGAATCGCCTGCAGCTCATAGGGAACTGTGGCGTAGTATTCGCTCATCTCCTCAATGCTCGAAAGCTTCTCCACCGCGTCCGCGATCTCTTTCAGCGGTTGCACGCCCTGCGCATTCCGGCTGTCCCAATCCAGAAACAGATCGTACATATCCTTCGCCAGCTTCGCGTCGCTACTCTCCGGCTCGGAGTCGGTAAAGAGAGCTGAAATATCCCGGTCGTTATCAATGTTACGCTGCGGGATGACGCCGGCGCTGCTGTAACCCGGCTCGATCTCATACGAGAGCAGGGAATCCTTATTCACATAGAGGTAAAAATCGTCCTTCAACGATGTGGGGGTGTCTTCTTTCACAGCACCCTGTACGCTGGAGGCGAGCCAGGGACTGCCGGTGGTAATATCCGTTTCGGCAAAAGCGGCGGCGGACAGACCCAGAACAAGAGACAACGCCAGAAGGTATGCCATCAGTCTTTTAGTAAGCTTCATTTGTGTTTTTCCTTTCTTCTTATGGATAATTATATTTAGTCACTTGTAAAACTCAAAAGAACTTGAAAAATCAAGGATTTTTAAGTGCCTGATTATTGATTTTTCTCCACCGCACCGTAGGGAACGCTCTTGAGCGTTCCGCAGACAAGCCGCAGCCCCGGAGTTTTCGGAATGGTCAAGACCGTTCCCTACCGTGATTGGGACATAACGCGTGGTTAATTGCCCGACTTTTACAATCGCCTAATAATTATACTGATAACGGCAGTTTATCAGATTGTAGTACCTGTTTCGGAAAAAGTCAATGTCGGCGACATGCTCAACCTTATGTTTTGTATTTCAAACTGTTATTCCTGTCTTAACTCTGCTGCTCCGGCAGCTCTCCTTTTTGCTTCCTCAAAGCTGAATTTCGGTACAGCTCCGTCAGAAATGGAACGACCGTGATATGGAGAAATGCTTTTCTCGGAAAAACGGCGAAAAATATTTTTCCGAAGGGGTTACTTTTCAAAGTAAAAGCAAGTTTGTCAAAGTAAAAGCAAGTAAAGCAGAGGAAGGAAAAAATAGAAGCGAAGAAAAAGAGAAAAAACTTTGCAAATGAAGGAAGAAACAGGTACAATCATAAGTGCAGCAGAGAAAAAAGGGTAAGCTAACGCCAAGGTGACAAGAAAAATGAAAAATTTTTCAGAGTAAATGCCACCCCCCCTGTAAAGCGGTATGAAGAGATACAGTATTCCGGCAAAATAGTATTAGTCAGAATTCGGAAGAAAAGTGAAAACTGCCATCGTCAGAGAGGGAGTATTCACAGTCCCAATATTCCCAAATGCGGGAAGGAAAACCGAAGCGGATTCTAAAAGCGAGCAGATAGTTCAACTGAATACCGGTAGAGTCACAGTAGGTCCACGGATTAGAATCTACAGGATGACCGGATTTAGCCCAAGCCCGAAGACACTCTCTTTCGTGGAGGGTCATGGGGATAGACTCTTCAATTTCATGAAGGCACTCGAGGTTGACTTCATAATCGATAGAATGTTTAGGGAACATCATAGAGAAGACCTCCTAAATAAAAGGGATTTATTTAGGACAATGTCATTCGGAGCAATTTTGAACATGCTTACAAGGTCGAGGAGATCCCGACCGTAAAGGAATTCAAAGACATCAACAGGAGCTTTGTTACCCAGACTTTCTCTGCTGTATGAATTAATGTGGTTCATCATGAGGGTAATATCCGACTGAGAGAAATTGGCGAAGTCAGTACCCTTAGGGATGATACAACGGATAAACTCATGGTTGCGTTCAGCGGAGCCTTTCTGTTGAGAAGCAAGAGGGTCGCAGTAGAAAATACGAGTTCTGGAAGAACCGTATTCGTCGAATGTAGAAATTTTTTGAAGTGAAACAACGCATAATTCTAAAATATTCGTGCATTATGTAAACAATTTTAGGCTCACGTCAAAAGTATGATGTGAGCCCGTATGAATATACACTTAATAACATTTTCAAGAGGTTTGGATTTGCTGACCTCTTTATTTTTTTGCTGTTTCAATAGGACAAAAACATTTATTTTGTCCTATGACACAAGTCCCAGCAAGTCAAGCTGTTTTGCGTCTTCGTTGCTGGTGGTAACAAGATAGATACGCGTTGTTTCGATGCTACTGTGGCCGAGGACATTGGCCAGCTTTACGATATCTCTGGAAACCTTATAGAATATCCGGGCGAACAGGTGCCGCAGATTGTGCGGGAACACCTTGCTGCTGTCCACATTTGCTGCTTTGCAGAGGGCTTTCATCGACGCCCAGATTTGTTTCCGATTTATGGCTTTGCCGCTTCCTGTGAGAAATATCTCGCCGGAGGCGATTCTCCTTTTTCCGGCATATTTTCTGAGCTTCCGGCAGAGCTTTCCGGGGAGAATAATCGTGCGGATTTTTCCCTTGAGAGTTATTTCTGCAATCCCGCGCTCGACGGCTTCCATCGTGATATATTTGACTTCGCTTACGCGGATGCCTGTTGCACAGATCGTTTCCAGAAGAAGTACCATCCGTTCGTTGCCCTTGTCCTCGGCGGCTTTCACAAGACGGAGATACTCATCCTTCGTGAGTTCTTTTTCTTCTGAGCGGTACAGCTTCCGCTGAATTTTAAGGAATTTTACACAGCAGGTAGCTTTACCTATAAATTTGAAAAACGAGTTGAGCGAGGACAACATAGAATTGATCGTCACCGGCTCGTATCCACTCTCGACAAGTGATTCTTTCCATTCGATGACCTTTTCCATGCAGAGTGCCTCTTGGCCTATCCAACTCACGAACGAACGTACATCCCGAACATACTTTTCTATTGTCCCATCTGCTTTTTCGCTCTCGTGCAAAAAAGCTGTGTATCTTTCTATTTCATTACACATCGTCTGTTCCATGTTTTCCCATCTCCATATTTCAGATAGAGACAATATAATATAGTAGGGACATTTTATGCAAGGATGCCAATCGGAAACTTATTTCCCTCTGCTGCTATGAAAGATCTTGTTATTGCTGGTTGATTTTAGTTACTTTGATATATCCATTTGCTTTTCTCCGCTGCGCATATTCAACAAGTTCTCTCGCATTGCTCGCCGGATGCCAGACATAGGCGATAAGATAATCAACATGGTCTGTAACATACCTGTTTGCTCTGACGATAGCATATCTGCGGGGTACTTTTTCCATCCCTGGCGGGAAGAACGTATCATCAAAGCCCTTTGCTTTCTCTTTAAGGTTCGGTATGGGGAAGTACGGAAGCAACAGCAGTATCCTGATGCTCGGATATCGCTGTCTGACCCGAAAGAGAACGCTTGCCGCAAGCCGATCAAACTCTCCATATCCTCCGACTATAAATTCATTTACACCGTATTGCGTAATGTGTTTTTCAATTTCTGTTTCAAGGATTTGAGAAATATTGCCGCATATTTCTCTATGCCCGATCAGAAAGCAGCTTTTTCCGGCCATCAAATTCGCCTCTAATCGTAAAACTCGTTATAAGTATACGACAATAATTATTAAAATGCAACGATTAATCGAAGTATAATTAACGAAAACAAGCGAGAGGTGAACAAGATGAAGGATATTCTTTTGGCCATAAGCACATACCGAAAAGACCGGGGATGGACGGAATATCAGCTTGCCGAAAAATCTGGTTTGCCGCAGTCTACTGTTTCTTCATGGTACAGAAAGGGATTGTTTCCCACAGTACCATCACTGGAGAAAGTATGCGCCGCGTTTGGCATAACAATGTCTCAGCTTTTTTCGGAAGGCAATGATCCTGTAACTCTCACCTCGTCTCAGAGGATACTGCTTGACAAATGGGCCTCTCTCAGTAAGGAACAGCAGGATGCTGTTATTGCAATGATGGATGTAATGAATCACTGATTTTTTAATTAAATTACGACATTTTGGATTTTATGTCTGAATATCTGTACTTATAACGGTGAATCTCAGTTAATGAGATTTGCCGTTTTCTTTATATTTTCACATTTGAATACAGCATATCGGCCTCCTTGTATTTTTTAGCGTGGAAAACAGTGATTTCCGCTTTTCAAGTGATAAAACAGAATAGTTTATTAATATATATTTTTTGAACAGAATTCAATGATGAGGTCGGCTTTTTCTTAAAATGGGTCACTCACGTTAATTCTCAAAGTATATTCCGCTGGGAAATCGGCTTTGAGAATTAACGAATGGGGCATACACACCATTTTAAGGAGGTTATAAAATGAGTGTAGAAATCAGACAAAGGATGCACATTTTGAAAAAAGCATCCACCCGCACGAGAAGCGCAATCGTTCCCCAAAACCAACTTGCAGACGCTGACGTAAAAGCAATCGGGAAGGAGGAATGCAAATGAATTCTGCTCAGTATCTGATGAGAGCATTCAGATATAACAAATACATAGGCAGTCGATTGGATGTTCTGTCTGCCTGCAAACTGAAAGCTGAGCGCAATTCCTCTGCGTTTTCCGAATTACCGCATCGAGGCGAAAATGAACCGCACATCATAGAGCAATCCGTAATCGAGCAGATCTCTCTGGAAAACGATTTGGCAAAAGATTATTTTTTCTATTCTGAACTCAAGTCGAACCTGGAGAAAATGATCATGGAGCTGGATGATGAAAGATACCGGTTTATCATTCGGCATAGATACTGTGACGGCTTTTCGTGGAGAACCATCACCGGACTGACGAATTACTCTACGCGATATTTGCTTAAACTGCATAGAATCGCTTTAGAAGAATTTGACGTCATATTTGAGAATTTTATGAAAAAGGACACTTAAGGACACTTTAAAGGCACAGAAAAATCTGATATTGTTATACTGCGCTGAAAGCAAAACGAAGGAAAGAAAAATACGTTTTTCCGACAGAGAATCATTTCATATCAATTCACAGCTTGCCGCTTTGAAAAAGGTCGGCAAGCTATTTTTATACCTTTTGGGAGAATGTAATGAATTCTGCACAGTACTTGGATCAGACCTTTCGATATAACAAATATATAGGCAGCAAGATAGAAAAACTGGTTGGGAGCAAACAGAACCTTACCGCCAGCTATTCAGATTCTCCACACAGCGCGGAATTCTTCGGCAGGACAATGGAAACCTCGGTAATTGAACAGATTTCTACGGAAAGCATATTGAGAAAAGATTTTGTTCGTTATCTTGAATTACAGACGGAACTAGAAAAAATGATCCTGAATATGAAAGAAGACCGGTATAAGTTTATTATTCGACGCAGATATATGGATGCTCTCGAATGGGCCGAAATTGCTGAAATGACAAATTATTCTCTGCGCTACCTGTACAAGCTCCATAAACGAGCCGTTATAGAGTTTGATGTGGTATATAATCAATTTATGGCAGAGGAAATATAACAGCATTCTGCCATCAGTTTACCGTTTTAATTTCATCAATATTTAGCTTGTCCCGATTACAGTAGCCACTGTAACCGGGACAAGCTATTTATATATCATTTATTTGAAGGGAGCTTTTACTCATGAAAATTCTTGCAATAATCCTGGGCGTTATTTCCATCATCAGCAGTTTTGTCTTCTATTGCTGTGTTGTAGTCGGCAAGCGAGCCGATGAAAGGATGCGAGCTTTTTTCGGCGAGAGTGAAGAAGGAGGGAATGATATACACCTGTGATGAAAAATTGGAGGAGTTTAATTGTTATGGAGATCCTGACTCTAATCAAGCTCACTATAATAATAGGTTGGATTGCCGCAGCATACATTTTTTACGTTGCTGATAAAGAAAGCAACAAGCATCAGAATGAGGAAAGACAATGACATATAAAAACTATGAAGAACTGCCGCTGGTTCTATCTGTGGAACAGTTGGTAGCGGTATTAGATATAGGAAAAACAACAGCTTACGAACTTCTGCGATGCGGAGAAATTCAAAGTATCCGCGTTGGACATAAAATTAAAATACCGAAGGAAGCTGTAATAAGCTATCTCAGAATCTGCCAAAGTTGATTTTCGTAAAAGAGCGTTATAATATAATGATTGGACACGCTCTTGCGGAGAAAGGAGATAGAATGTCTCGTACTATGTTACCGAGCCGTTCCGCAGCCGGTTCGGGTTCAATAAGGAAAGTAACATCTACAAAAAATGGGAAACCATATACATATTGGCAAGCAAGGTACACCGTAGGATATGATCCGGGAAGTGGAAAGCAGATTCAGCACTCTGTTGCCGGAAAGACACAGAGGGAAGTCCGTCAAAAGCTCAATCAAATGACATATGAGTTGGATCAGGGAACCTATGTAGCTCCCAATAAAATGTCGCTTCGAGAATGGATGGATATATGGCTTCGTGACTATCTGAACGGCGTAAAACCATCGACTGTGTTCTTATATAAACAGGACGTTGAAAAATACATTCTGCCTCGACTCGGAGCGGTAAAACTGGAAGTTCTGGACAGCGTGATGATTCAGCGCTTCTATAATGAACTTCTGCATCCAAACAGAACGAATGTTAAACCGCTGGCACCCAAGTCTGTAAAGTGTATTCACGGAGTATTTCACAGAGCCCTGAAAAAAGCCGTTGAGGTTGGGTATATGAGAAGCAATCCGACAGAGGCTTGTGAGCTGCCTCGACTTGTAAAGCCTGAAATAAAGCCGTTGGAAGAAGAACAGGTCGCGCTGTTCCTAAAAGAAATCAAGGGGCATACCCATGAGTATCTTTATAAGGTGGCTTTGTTCACCGGGCTGCGTGAAAGCGAAATTCATGGTCTCACATGGGATTGCATAAACTTCAACACCGGCACGATCCTTGTAAAACAGCAGCTTGTTAAGGGACGGGAAAAAGGCGGACAGTACCACATGACAACTCCTAAAAACGGAAAAACGCGCACAATCACCGCTGCACCTACCGTGATGGAGCTCCTCAAAGCTCAAAAGGCGAAGCAGGTTCTTATGCGCATAGATGCCGGACAGAAGTGGCAGGAGACTAACCTCGTGTTTACAAACGCGGAGGGAGGTATCCTTTCGTACAGAACCACATATGACTGTTTCAAGAGAGTAGCTACAAGGCTCGGATTCCCGGACGCGAGATTTCATGATCTCAGACACACTTATGCTGTCGCTTCAATCAAAGCCGGAGATGACATAAAGACAGTCCAGGAAAACCTCGGTCATGCAACCGCGGCTTTTACGCTCGATGTATACGGACACGTTACACAGCAGATGAAACGCGACAGCGCAAACAGAATGGAAGCGTTTATAAGCAGTGTTTTGTGCTGAGTAATATCAGCTAAAATCAAACTCTAAAGGATGAAAATAAGCAAGAAAATGCGTTTATGACATTTTGTAAATAATTTTTCAACCAAAAAGTTCTCAAAATCCACTGAAATAATAAAAAATCCACACTTTTCAGTGTGGATTAAGCAGTGGACGATACAAGACTCGAACTTGTGACCTCCCGCACGTCAAGCGGATGCGCTACCAGCTGCGCCAATCGTCCGTCGGCTTGATTATAATACCTCAAACTTTTTTGTTTGTCAACAGTTTTTTTCAGAAAGGGGTCAATTTTCTGACCCCTTTCTGTCGCAGGATCAGTCTACACAGTAGACGGTAATGGTCTTCTCCACTCCGAAGCATTCTGCGGTCAGCTTTACGCCGCCGGAGATCGTACCGATGATATGAGCCTCACAGCTGAGTGAATCATCACTGGGTGTGAGTTCGAGTATCTCCTCGTGGTTGACAGACCAGTTGATGTGTACGCCCTGGACCGTGAGCGGGTAGGGAACGGCAGTGAGAGTTATCCTCTCATCATTGCTCAATCTCATGGTGCAGTCCGTTTCGATCTCCTTTTCGAAGAACTTGATGGAGAGCTTTTCGACAGAGGGAGTAGGCGTGGGTGGCGGGGTGGGAGCTGACTCGATCTGCGGGATACTGCCTGTAACTGCAACAGGCGGCGTGATCTTTGTCTGCCCGGCGTTATCGGCACCGTCCAGACTGGTGGATACCATGACTATTACCGCTAAAATAACAGCCACCACCAAAATCAAGCCGAAAATCATTTGCCATTTTGTGTTTGTCTCAGCCCGGTCGTAGGAAGCTGTCCCTTTTACCGTACCGGGTGTTGTCGCCGGAGTACGTCCGCTCTGCGAAACTCTGCGTGTCCCGCAATTCGGACAGCGGCTGCGAAGCGAAGAAAAGGTCTCTCCGCAGCGGCGGCATCTTACATCGGGAATCATACCCATTTAAGGTTCCTCCTAAGTCTATGTATGAATAGAACTTAACGCATATAATACATCTTATTTCCCGTTTAGTCAAGCCTTGTATGCACTTCATGCCGATTATAGGCGTTTTTTTTGAGCCGTTTCCCCACTTGAGTACCATATACGGCGGATATCGATAACACCGTATTCATTTTTTGACCTGATCAGGCGAAGTTTATGCAATTTTACCTCCACGAAAAAAGTTCCCCGCACACTGTTGATGTACGGGGAACGGCTTACATACAGGAAGAGGCGTGTGAACAGATCGCTTTATAGGTCTCGGGACTGATGTCATGCTCTATTTTGCAGGCGTCGGTCTCCGCCGTGCTCTCGTCGACTCCGAGGCGGACAAGAAATTCCTTGAGCGTTTTGTGGCGCTCAAGCACACTGGAGGCGATCTCCATTCCGCTGGGAGTGAGCGTAATGAGCCCGTCCCTGTCCATGGTGATATATCCGTTCTCACGGAGTCTGCGGGTCGCGTAGCTGACGCTCGGCTTTTTCACCCCGAGGTGCTCCGCCACATCGATCGAGCGGATATAACCGTATCTGTTTTTCATCATCAGCATACTCTCAAGGTAGTCCTCGGAGGATTTCTGAATGACCATGTGCTCACCTCACTGCTTAATCAAACTTCGATCTGGCACATTCGCATTGCTTTCAGAGCGTTTTCGTGACTTTCCGGCGTTATTCCGGCACAGCATTCCGCATCAACCGAAACGGTGATCTCGGGAAACATTCCTTTTAATATCATGGCATTGCATATTACGCATATATCCGTGCACAGTCCGATAAGGGTTATGCTGTCGATCTTTTCTTTGACATTTTCCGCCATGATGTACTCCGCAAGCTCGAATGAACTGAATCCGGGCTTGTCAAAAATCGCTCTGTCCTGTGTGTACGGCTCGAGCGCGTCGCATATCTGCCAGCCGTGACTGCCCTTTACACAGTGCACAACGGGAAGCTTTCTGCCTTCCTGCGTATTGAGATAATCTCCGGTATGAGTATCTCTTGTGAAGATGACCTCTCCGGCAAAGCGCCGGACTTTTTCGGTGACGGACGAAACGATCGCCGCCGCCTCCGCGCTTCCCAGCGCACCGTCGATAAAGTCATTCTGCATATCGACGACAATTAATAACTCTCTCATTTTTTCTCCACGATCTCGATCCAGTACCCGTCCGGATCTTCAATAAAATATAATTTGCGTCCGTTCTTCCGCTCCTGACAGACGACGCCCATTTCCTTATGCTTTGCGTAGGCAGCGTCGATTTCATCGGACGCCAGAGCCAGATGGAACTCGCCCTCACCCAGATCATACGGCTCGGTGCGGTCAAAGAGCTTTGTCAGCTCAAGGCAGAAGCCGGTTTTCCCGTCGCCGAGGAAAACGAGCTTGTAGCCATCTCTCTCAACCTCGCGCACGGGCTTCAAGCCTAACGCCTCATCATAGAATTTGAGACTTTTTTCAAGGTCGGACACGTTGAAATTGTAGTGATCGAATGTGAACATATTTTCCCCTCCTTCATTTATTAATTCCGATAGCCACAGTCGGTGCGTTTCGCGCTATCGCCGCCAATGCATCGTCCATCGCTTTTTCGTTCTCGGAAAGTACATCGCATATCTCCCTGCCGCCGGCAGTGAACACCAGTCTGTAATAAGCAGAGGTGCTGCCCCCTCAGCAGGTCTTGAGATTGACCTCGTTGACGCGGATAAACACGCGCTCAAGAAGGTCATACGCCAGAAATCTGATCTTCGGAAAGTCCCTGAAAAATACGCCGAGCTTTCCGACGCGGACATTATCAAACCTCTCGGAGCTCTCATAATCCGCGTTCACATCGGCGGAATTGATTTTACCGTCAATGCCGGAAAAAGTTTTCGAAGCCATAAAAAGCCTCCGCTGTTATCGAGTTTATACAAATATAACATATTGCGCTTGAAAAATCCACAAAAATATTGTAAATTATAAAATAATATACAAACACAGAGATGTCTGTATAAAAAAGATTTACGGAGGAAAAAGATGCACTGCACAAGAAAAGTTTTAGATGACCTGATCTGGGTCGGTGTTGATGACAGAAGGGTAGCCTGCTTCGAGGGTGTTTACGACATACCCGACGGTGTTTCCTACAACTCATACGTATTGCTTGACGAGAAGACGGTCGTTCTCGATACCGTTGATAAGGCTGTTTATCAGACGTATTTTGAAAATATCGAGTACGCCCTCAACGGCAGAGAGCTGGACTACCTCGTTGTCCACCACATGGAGCCCGACCATGCTTATGTTATCGAGGCTCTGCTTGTACGTTATCCCAATATAAAGCTCGTATGCAACGATAAGATCGCCGTGATGCTCAAAAACTTCTTCCGCGGCGTTGACTTTGCCGATAAGCTCGTCATAGTCAAAGAAGGCGACACCATGTGCTTCGGCAGGCACACGCTGACCTTTGTCTCCGCTCCGATGGTTCACTGGCCCGAGGTCATGATGAGCTACGACCTCACCGATAAAATTCTGTTCTCCGCCGATGCTTTCGGCACCTTCGGCGCTCTCAACGGAAGACTTTTCAACGACGAGGCCGACTTCTTCAATGAAAATCTGGACGAGGCCCGCCGCTACTATACCAACATCGTCGGCAAGTACGGTCCGCAGGTTCAGGCGGTTCTGAAAAAGGCCGCCGGTCTGGAGCTGAAATACATCTGCCCTCTGCACGGCTTTGTATGGCGCAGCGACTTTGAGCGTATTCTTGAAAAGTATCTTAAGTGGTCGAGCTACACCCCCGAGGAAAACAGTGTAATGCTCGCCTACGCCTCTATCTACGGCCACACCGAGAACGCCGCTTCCATCCTTGCAGTCAAGCTTGTTGAGCGCGGTGTAAAGGTGCGTATGTTCGACGTCTCCGTCACTGACTCCAGCCACGTCGTAGCCAACGCCTTCCGCTGCAGCCATCTTATTTTTGCCGCCCCGACCTACAACGCGGGCATTTTCATAAAGATGGAAGAACTGCTGCACGACATTGTAAACCACAATCTCCAGAACAGAAAGGTCGCCCTTATGGAAAACGGCTCATGGGCTCCCGCCGCCGGTAAGCTTATGCGCGATATGCTCTCCAAGCTCAAGGGCATCGAGTTCATCGGCGAGACCGTTTCCGTCAAATCCTCTCTGGCTGAGGATCAGCTTGCGCAGCTTGACGCTATCGCAGACGCGATAGCCGCCGAAATCGGCCGCTGAGCTTCGCGTGACAGTGGGCAATGTCACACAAAAAAAGATTGTATTAACCACAACGAAAAAGGAAAATGAGTTGACAAAAAATTAACTTATGGTATACTTTAGTGTCAGGATGATTGAAAAGCGGTATTTATCGGTATTCACAAAGTGTTGCAAATTTGACAAGTCAAAACAGCAATTATTCCTTGAAAAAATCCCGAAAATCGTTTATCATTATTCTGTTGCAGAATTTGTATTAAAGGGGGTGAGCCGATGTCATTTGAAGCTATCACAAGTATTACCGAGGCTGAGGCACAGGCAAAGACCGCGGTCGTTCAGGCGGAAGCAAAGGCGCGTCAGATGATCGCCGACGCGGAAGCTGCCGGGAAAGCCGCCGTTGAAGCCGCTGCGTCCAAGGCTGAGAGCGAGCTTGTGGAGCTGCGCCGTCAATCCGATGAAAAAGCGGTACAGGCGGCAAACGGACTTTCAAGTGAGCTTGAAAAGAAAAAGGCCGCGCTGCGTGCCAAAGCGGAAGCAAAGCTTGATCAGGCAGCAAAACTTGTAGTGGAAAGGATAGTGAACAGCTGAGATGTCTATTCTCAAAATGAAAAAGCTTCACCTTGCTGTTGTCCGTTCCCAGAAGGATGCGCTGCTAAAAGAGCTTATCCGTCATGGCTGTGTGGAGTTCTCCGAGATTGCCGGTGAGCTTGAAGGAACAGAGCTTGAAAGCGTCCTCCGCCGTGAGGATACAGATCTCATGACCCTCAGATCGCAGCACAACTCTCTGACACACGCCGTACAGCTTCTGGACGCTTATGCGCCCGTAAAGAGCAGCCTGCTCTCGGCACCCGTCGAGGTCGCCGATTCCGTACTGCTCGATGATAACGGTCTTGCCGCCGCTTTGAAGCTGGCGGGAGTTATCGAAGGGCATGACGACCGGATAAAGCGCATCGCAGCCGAGGAGAGCCGTCAGCGCAGTCTGATCGAGGCTCTGCAGCCGTGGAAAGAGCTGGATATGTCTCTGGACGTGGAGGGCACGAACCGCGCCGCCGTCGTGATGGGCACACTCGCTGCACGCACCTCTCTTGAGGACGTCGAAAAAGCGCTTGCCGCAGTCACCGAGGAGGCGGAGCTTTTCCCCGTGGGCGAGGACAGGAACAGCCACTATGTGCTTGCCGTCGTCATGAAGGAAGAGCTTGCCGCAGTCAATGAAGCTCTGCGCTCCTTCGGCTTTACTCCCTCTGCCGTTGCCGGTATGAAGGGAACGGCCAGAGAGTGCATCCTCAACGCCTCCGAGGAGCTGAAATCACTTGCCTCCGAAAAGGACGACTGCGCCAAGGCGATCGTTGCCGAGACCGTACACAGGGACGACTTAAAGCTCGCCGCCGACAGAGTGAGCACGAAGATCGCGCTTGCCGAGGCGGAAGGGAAGCTCTTCGGGACCGAGTCCACTGTCGTTATGGAGGGCTGGATGCCCTCGGAGCGCGAAAAGGAGCTTGAAGCCGTATTTGAAAAGTACGACTGCGCATGGGAAACACGCGAGCCGACCGAGGATGAATACCCCTCAGTTCCGGTGAAGCTTAAAAACAACAAATTTACAAACGCACTCAACATGGTCACCAATATGTACAGCCTTCCGGCTTACGGTACGGTCGACCCCAACCCGCTGATGGCGCCGTTCTTCATACTGTTCTTCGGACTTATGATGGCGGACATCGGCTACGGTATCATGATGATACTCGCGGGGATCGTGGCGCTGAAGAAGATGAAGCCGAGAGGAAACTCACTGGCGTTCTGTCAGCTCCTTCTGTACTGCGGTATCGCAACACTGGCAATGGGCGTGCTCACGGGCGGTCTGTTCAGTGACATTCCATACCAGATAGTCCACACGCTCAATCCCGACAGCACATGGGGCGGTCTGTGGGCACTGTTCAGCCCCGAGAGGGACAGTACAACGGTGCTTATCGGCTCTCTCGTTTTAGGTGTGCTCCACCTCAACACCGGTATGGCGGTCAGCTTTGCACAGAAGAAAAAGGCGGGCAATATAGCAGACGGTATCTTTGAGGAGGGCTCGCTGTGGATAATGCTCTTAGGCGGTATCCTCATGGGTACAAAGTTCCTCGGAGTCACCGAGGCTCTCTATAAACCGGGTCTTATCGTGCTTATCGTCGGCATTGTAATGCTGCTGTTCGGCGCGGGCAGACACGAAAAGGGCTTCGGCAAGGTGACAGCCGCGTTCGGCTGCATCTACAATACCGCGACCGGCTGGTTCGGCGATATATTGAGCTATTCGCGTATCATGGCTCTGATGCTCGCCGGCGGCGTTGTCGGCAAGGTATTCAACACGGTCGCCGTCATGCCCGCACAGGGAAACGGCATCAACGCCGTGACCGTTATCGCATTTCTCATTATATTCTTACTGGGCCACGCCATGAACTTCGGCTTAAATCTTCTCGGCTGCTACGTGCATGACCTTCGTCTGCAGTGCCTTGAGTATTTCGGCAAGTTCTATACCGACGGCGGCAAAGCCTTTGAACCACTTAAGATCAGCTCTGAATACGTCAGAGCCAAAGAATAAAACAGTTTTATGGAGGAATTACAAAATGGAATTTCTTAACGCAATAGGCGGCAATGCTCTTGCTTTTCTGGGTGCGGCTCTCGCCGGCGCTCTGGCATGTATCGGTTCTGCAAAGGGTACCGGCATCACCGGTGAAGCCGGTGCGGGTCTGGTCTCCGAAGATCCTTCCAAGTCCGGTAAGGTCATGATCCTTCAGGTCATCCCCGGTACGCAGGGTCTGTACGGCTTCGTTATCTTCTTCCTCGCCTACCTCAAGATCAGCGGCGCTGCCGAGGCTCTCACGGTCGCACAGGGCTTCCAGATAGTCTCCGCCTGCCTGCCCATTGCTCTCGGCGGTCTTATCTCCGCTATCGCACAGGGCAAGGTCGCAGCCGCTTCCATCAACATTCTCGCAAAGAAGCCCGACGACTGGTCCAAGGGTATGATCATGTGCATCGTTGTTGAGTTCTACGCGATCCTCTGCCTGCTGGCATCCTTCCTGATGCTCAACGCGATTGCCCTCTGATAGTTTGTGACATCTAAAGCTTAGTATATCTGCTTTAACCCAAACGGTAGGGCGGGGGCTTGCTCCCGCCGAAAGGTTGGTCTATTGCGGAAGCT
>JAUNND010000043.1 GCA_030531595.1 Eubacteriales bacterium
CGAAAATACTTGTCTGGCGACGGACCGGGAAGATAGGTCAATGCCAACACAAAGGGTTTGGTTCACGCTAAACCCTTTGTCTATGCCTTCTTAGCTCAATGGTAGAGCACGCGGCTGTTAACCGCGGGGCTGTAGGTTCGAGCCCTACAGGAGGCGCCACAGAAACGGTATTGCCGTCACTTTTATCGTGGCGGCAATGCTTGTATCTGGACCGTTAGCTCAGTTGGTAGAGCAACCGGCTCATAACCGGTCGGCCCGGGGTTCGAGTCCCTGACGGTCCACCAAATATTAAAAGAGAATATAGGGGAATAGCTCAGCTGGTAGAGCGGCGGTCTCCAAAACCGTAGGCCGAGGGTTCGAAGCCTTCTTCCCCTGCTTTATAAAACCTTGGAATTTCTATGATTTCAAGGTTTTTTCACTATTTTAGTTTTTATATCCAGAGAAAGGCCTCTTAACTTATGAAAGACATTACAAATTTTGAAACGCTTTATGACCGCCTTATTTCCGGAGAAGAAAAGCTTGCGCTGATCGGTCTCGGTTATGTCGGTATGCCAATCGCCGTTGAATTTGCAAAGCATATTAAGGTAATCGGATTTAATCATAACGAGAGCAGAATTCAGCAATACAAAAGCGGGATCGACCCGACGAATGAAGTGGGTAATGAAGCCATCCGAAACACAACGGTAGATTTTACTTCCGATGAGGCAAGATTGCGCGAGGCGAAGTTTCTGATCGTTGCCGTCCCCACGCCCGTCAACTCCGACCACACGCCTGATCTATTCCCGGTTGAGAATGCATCCCGCATCGTGGGGCGTAATCTTACAAAAGGCTCTGTTGTATGCTATGAGTCGACCGTTTACCCCGGCGTGACCGAGGACGTATGTGCGCCCATTCTTGAAAAAGAATCGGGATTAAAATGCGGCGAGGATTTCAAGATCGCTTACAGCCCCGAGCGTATCAACCCGGGCGACAAGGTGCACACGCTCACTACCATTCGCAAGATCGTCTCGGGTATGGACGAGCTTACGTGCAAGGTCGTCAAGCAGGTATATGATATCGTGATCGAGGCGGGTACTTATCCCGTCAGCAGCATCAAGACCGCCGAGGCTGTAAAGGTCGTTGAAAACAGCCAGCGCGACATCAATATCGCGTTTATGAATGAGCTTGCGATGGTTTTTGACCGCATGGGCATTGATACCAACGAGGTCGTTGACGGAATGAACACAAAGTGGAACGCTCTCGGTTTCCGCCCCGGGCTTGTAGGGGGACACTGTATCGGCGTCGATCCCTATTACTTCACCTATGAGGCGGAAAAGCTCGGCTACCACAGCCAGATCATCCTCAACGGCAGGATCGTAAACGACGGCATGGGCGCTTTTGTCGCGGAGACTGCCGTGAAGAAAATGGTCGAGGCAGGGCAGGCACCTAAAAAAAGCAGAGTCGTTATTCTCGGCATCACTTTTAAGGAAAACTGTCCCGATTGCCGCAACAGCAAGGTCGCGGATATTATCAGAAGTCTCAACGGCTACGGTATTGAATCGCTGGTCGTCGATCCGTGGGCTGACCCGAATACGGCAAGAAAAGAATACGGCATTGAGCTGACAAAGCTTGAGGACATTCGTGATGCAGACTGTGTTATCGCGGCAGTCGCTCACAGACAGTTCAGAGAAATGAAGCTCAGCGACATAAAAAAGTTATACAGGACCGACTGCGAGCCTGTTCTGATCGACGTCAAGGGAATGTACCCGATCAAGGAGCTGAAAGAGGCCGGAATGAAGTGGTGGAGGCTTTGATCACTGTCTATCGAAGGCTTTTATCATAAATCTCCCGATCTGACTATATGATAGTATCAAAACAGATCCAGCATACTGTCAAGATAGATCAGCTCTCTGACGCGGAGCTGATCTTTCGGTTTTACCATGTAATAAAGCAGAAGTTCCAGAACTATCGCGCTGCCGAGACTGCGGCCTTCAAGCTTGAAATTTGAAAAGCCCATGGGCAGATAAGTGCTTTGAATGTCATCAATGCCGATAAATCCGGGATTTGTCATGGCTTTGGAAAACAGATAGCCGTTGTCGTGATCGGGCGCACGGCAAATGTGGTCGGCGCAGTCCTCACCGAGATTTTTTCGGCTGACGTTTTCGTAGCAGGCCTTTCTGTCGCCGCAGCCGAACCAACAGCATTCGTTGCACAGGAACTCGACCTTGTCCTTTTCGGGCTGAGAGAGCTTTTTGAGATCGTCAAACGCTTTATTCAGCCGAAAATCGGGCACGACATAGAGAAAATCATCCCGCCGCACTTCACGCAAAAGCTCCCGAAAGTCCGTCAGCACTTTCGTGGTGGACGAGACGAAATACAGCCCGGGGTATTTCTTTTTCAGATACGATAACAGCAGCTCAGAGTGTACGATCACGCCGTTTTTGCCCGGACTTTCATTGAGAACGGCGCAAAGACGGCTGCATTTTCTGTCGGCGAGATGCTCCTCGCGCAGCAGAGAGTTGCTGAATGTCAGGCGTGCGGAGATACCGTATTCCCGCATCAGAGCAAATACTTTCCCGGGCTCGTCATCTCCGAAGCCGACGCGCCCGCCGCCCCAGATGCAGTCCGCCGGAGCGCCGTATATCGAGCCGATATCACACCAGTCATAAAAGTATTCCCGATGTTCGCGGAAAACCGGCAGAAAACGTCTGTACAATTCATAAAATTCAAAAAGCCCGGGAAGATGATAATACGCAGTATTCATGACACGGTCTGCACCTCATTTCATCGAAACGAAACAAATAATTCAAGCGGCCGTGACAGCCGCTTAATTTATTTGATTATTCCTTTATAATTCCTTTTTATAAGTTCATAGCTTTCAAGATTGCCTACATCATATCTGCTGCCGGGCATTTTCATGGCATGAACAGGCGAGACGCGGCTTAACCATGCAATAAAGCTTCCCGGAGCGTCAGTGCCGCAGCCGGCCTTTATCGCTTCTCCGAAGCGCTGCGCATCGTCCCCGGTATAGTAGTAAAACGGAGGACAGCACCAGTTCGATCTCGGAACGGCGGGTTTTTCTTCCATGCCCGTGATAAGGTCGTTTTCATCGACTTCAAGCACACCGCATTTCTGAAGTTTCTTTTCGGACGGCTCGTAGTAGCGCATTACGCAGGATGTTTTTTCCCCAGCGCATAGGCTGTAAATGCCGTCAGCGAAAAATCGAGCACATTGTCTCCCGCGATAACGAGCATATCTCCGTTGAGCTTCAGCGCGTCTATTGCGAACTGAATGTCCCTCACGGCACCGAGACGTATTTCGTTTGTGGATGTGTTGTCGTCGACGACAGTGATCTTATACGGCTTTGTCTCTGCCCACTGCCTGAAATGACCGGCGTATTTGTGGTTCGAGATCACTATATACTCATCTGCCGTGCCGCTTTCGGCTATATCATCAACGAGCCAGTCGAGTATGGTCTTTTCCCCGACTTTGAGGAGCGGCTTGGGGAAATTCTCCGTAAGCGGATAGAGCCTCGTAGCATAGCCCGCCGCCAGAATAAGACATTTCAATTTCGGCTGCCCCCTTATTCAAGAGATACGCCGTCTGCCGTGCGGCAGATGTGTGCGGAATATCGGCCTTTAAGCTGCGGGAAAATTCTGAGATATTCGCGCTCGACCTTTTCAAGGATACTTTCTCTGAATGTCGGGTCGATCAGCGCCATACAGCAGCCCTTGAAGCCGGCGCCGGAGAAGCGGCCGCCGTAGATGCCGTCGGTCTGTGTCATGATCTCATAGAGCCTGATAAGCTCCGGCGAACCCGTTTCCCAGTTGACGATACTGCTCCTGCCGCTTGCAAAGGAGAGGCGGCCGTATTCGTCCAGATCGCCGCGCCGCCACGCTTCCGCTCCGACTTCAACGCGCTGATATTCCGAAAACCAGTGCTCGGCGCGCTTTGCGAAGTTTTCCGGAAGCCGGTCTTTGTACTGCAAGTACACCTCGTACGGAATATCCCGCATATTTGTCTCATTGAATTTGCCGTACTCCATGCCGGAGAAGGCTTTCAGGCAATACGCAGCCGAACGCAGCTCATCCACACGCATATTGAATCTGGAGGATGCGAGAGAACGCTCAACGCCGGAGAAGAAAACAGCGATTTCATAGGGCTTCATAGCGGGACTTTGCGGGATCAGCTCGAAATTACCGTCTCTCGTGTCAAGATACAGCAGATTATCCTTTTTGCAGTATATTTCGCAGGACTGATCAAGCTTTCCGCAGGCCATGCCTACATAGGAATTTTCGGCCTCTTTTGAGATATCGATAAGCTCCTGCGGAGAAAGACATATTCCGTTGAGACGCGCCAGAGCCGACAGGAATGTGATGATAACCGCAGCGGAGGATGACAGACCGCCGATGGGGAGTTCTCCGTCGATGATAGCGCAGAGACCTGCTTTCAGCGGAAATCTGGACTGTAAGGCTATGGTTGCGCCCCTCAGATGATCTGCCCAGTCGTTCTGCTTCTCGGTCGGGGTGGACAATACGTGCCACTGTGCCCGTTTCGGAAACTGCAGAGAGGCGATCTCTACAACGCCGTTCATTTTCGGCGCATAAGCTATGTATATGCCCTTGTCAATGGCAAAGCCGGTTATTTTACCGAGGTTGTGGTCGACGTGCGCACCGATGGGACAGATGCGGTAAGGCGTGAAGACAACGTTCTCGGGAGGCTTTCTGTATATCTCCTCAAACTTGCTTATTGCGTGCTTTGAGGCATCGGTTTCAGAGTACCGTACAAATTCAAATTCTGTCATTTTCTTTCTCCGCGTTCCGCTGTGATCACATTCTCCGTTCTCTATGTTATCATATATGAAATTAAAGCACAAGGCACAACTACCCTTTTTTATGAACATTTGCAGGCAGGCATTGAAACGGGAACGGGAAAATGTTAATATAAGATATACGGCAAACTAAAGAATGAGGAAAGTAAAATGCAGAAAATTGAACTTAGCGGCAAAACTGTTCTTGTTACCGGCGGTGCGGGGTTCATCGGTGCGTTTTTGTGCAAAGAGCTTCTGCACCGCTTTCCGGGAGCAAAGATCGTTGCCTTTGACAGCATGAATGACTACTATGAGGTCACTTTGAAGGAATACCGTCTCGGCGGCATCAAAAATACCGCAGTCGGGAAAATAAGCTTTTCGTGTACGGAATTTCTTTCGGAAAATTTCTCAGCCGGAAACTTTACCTTTATACGCGGAAATCTTGCGGACAAGGCACTTGTTGAAGAGGTTTTCCGAAAATATAAATTTGATGTGGTCGTAAACCTCGCGGCTCAGGCGGGAGTAAGATATTCTATCGATCACCCGGATGTATATATCGAAAGCAATATCGTCGGTTTTTACAATATTCTCGAAGCGTGCCGCCACTATCCGGTGGAGCATCTGGTGTATGCGTCTTCTTCCTCCGTCTACGGCGGAAATAAAAAAGTACCGTTCTCCACGGACGACAAGGTGGATGATCCGGTATCGCTCTACGCGGCGACGAAAAAGAGCAATGAGCTCTTTGCCCACGCATACGCGAAGCTCTATAACATCCCGTCTACCGGACTGCGGTTTTTCACGGTCTACGGCCCTGCCGGACGTCCCGATATGGCGTATTTCGGTTTCACGGATAAGCTGAGAAGCGGTAAGGAAATTCAGATATTCAACTTCGGCAACTGCTGGCGCGACTTCACGTATATAGACGATATCGTCGAGGGAATAATCCGCGTCATGCAGGGTGCACCGGAAAAATCCGTCGGTGAGGACGGACTGCCGCTGCCGCCGTATAAGGTATACAACATCGGCAACAGCCATCCCGAAAACCTGCTGGAATTTGTGGATATACTTCAGCAGGAGCTGATCCGCGCCGAGATCCTTCCCTCAACCTATGATTTTGACGCACATAAAAAGCTTGTACCAATGCAGCCGGGAGATGTACCGATCACCTATGCCGATACCGAAGCTCTGGAGAGAGATTTCGGCTTCCGACCGAACACATCACTGAGAGCCGGTCTGAGAAGCTTTGCAGAGTGGTACAAGGTATATTATAAGATCTGATCGGCGAAATAACGGACAGCATTTGTCTTTTCGGAGAATAATATTCGGATAGAGGTGAGAAAATGAGACAGTTTGACGTGACCGGCATGAGCTGTGCGGCCTGCTCGGCGCGGGTTGAAAAGGCGGTATCCGCTGTTGAAGGTGTGAGCGAATGTGCCGTAAGCCTGCTGACAAATTCCATGAGCGTTGAGGGCACAGCCGCGGACGAAGCGATCATTGCCGCTGTCACCGCCGCCGGTTACGGTGCTTTCCTCAAAGGCACGGAGAAAGTGAAAAACTGTGCTCTTGCCGATACCGAGACTCCGAGACTGAAAAAACGTCTGATCTCCTCGCTCTTTTTCCTTGAGATCCTTATGTATATCTCTATGGGTCACACCATGTGGGGCTTCCCTCTGCCGCGTTTTTTTGAGAACAACCCCCTCGCGGCGGGACTTGCGGAGCTGCTGCTGACGGTTGCTGTGATGGTTATAAATCAGCGGTTTTTCATCAGCGGAACGAAAGCGCTCTTCAACCGTGCGCCGAATATGGACACACTGGTCTCTCTCGGCGCATCCGCCGCGTTTATATACAGTACGGTCGTTCTTTTTTCCATGACGGTCTCGGAAGACGCGCAAATACTTCTGCACGGGCTGTATTTTGAGTCCGCCGCGATGATCCTGACGCTCATAACGGTCGGGAAAATGCTGGAGGCGCGGGCAAAGGGAAAAACGACCGACGCACTCAGGGGACTTATGAGCCTCTCTCCGAAAACCGCCTGCGTCGTGCGCGGCGGGACAGAGCAGGAAATTCCCGTTGAGGATGTGCGAACAGACGATGTATTTCTTGTACGCCCCGGAGAGAACATTCCCGCGGACGGAGTCGTGACCGATGGCGTGACCGCGGTCGATGAATCTGCGCTGACGGGCGAGAGTATCCCCGTTGACAAGACGGTCGGAGACAGTGTTTCCGCCGGGACGGTCAATCAGACCGGCTTCATCCGCTGCCGCGCCGTGAAGGTTGGGGAAGATACGACCCTTGCGCAGATCATCCGCATGGTCAGCGACGCCGCCGCCACAAAAGCCCCCATTGCCCGGACTGCCGACAAGGTCGCCGGAGTGTTCGTGCCGACGGTTATGTTGATCGCGATGGTAACAACGGCGGTCTGGCTGCTTTTGGGACGTGATGTCGGCTTTGCCATAGGGCGCGGCATTTCGGTGCTTGTCATAAGCTGTCCATGTGCTCTGGGGCTGGCCACGCCTGTTGCCGTCATGGTGGGCAGCGGCGTGGGCGCAAAGCACGGTATACTTTTCAAGACTGCCGCTTCCCTTGAAAATACGGGTCGGACCGAGATCGTTGTGCTCGATAAGACAGGCACCGTGACCACCGGCACGCCCACGGTCGCAGACCTGATAAGCGCCGAAAACGTGACGCGCTCAGAGCTTCTCACAGCGGCGGCCTCGCTGGAAGCTCTGAGTGAGCATCCGCTGGCAAAGGCCGTGGTGCGATATGCACGGGAAAACAGTGTCGTGTTTGAGCCTGTATCGGATTTCCGCGCACTCCCCGGAAACGGAGTTGAGGGCAGAGCGGGAGAAAAGACGCTCCTTGGAGGGAGCATGAAGTTCGTTTTTGAGAAGGTCAAAGCCGATAAAGAGCTGAAAACAAAGGCCGAAGGACTTGCCGAAAGCGGAAAAACACCGCTGATCTTCTGTGAAAATGAGAAAATACTGGGTATCATCGCCGTTGCCGATGTGATAAAGAGCGACTGTGCCGAGGCCGTAAAAGAGCTTGAGAATATGGGCATTCGCGTTGTGATGCTCACGGGCGACGATCCGCGCACGGCACAGACGATTGCACGCGAGGCGGGGATAGGTGAGGTCATCGCGGGCGTTCTGCCCGACGGCAAGGAAAAGGTGATCCGCCATCTTACACGCCGGGGAAAGACCGTCATGGTCGGCGACGGCATAAACGACGCGCCCGCACTGACCGCGGCGGATGTGGGTCTCGCCATCGGCGCCGGTGCGGACATCGCCGTGGACGCGGCGGATGTTGTGCTTACAAACGGCGGTGTACGTGATGTGCCGGCCGCGATCAGACTCGGACGCAAAACGCTTAAAAATATTCGGGAAAACCTTTTCTGGGCGTTTTTCTATAACCTGATCGGTATTCCGATCGCCGCCGGTGTGCTCTCCGGTGCGGGGATAACATTAAGCCCGATGATCGGAGCGGCGGCGATGAGCCTTTCAAGCTTCTGCGTTGTCTCCAACGCATTAAGGCTCAACCTTGCCGATATATACGACGCGAAACGCGACAGAAAAATCACCGTTAAACACAGGGAGGAAAAAACAATGGAAAAGACAATTAAGATCGAGGGTATGATGTGCCCCCACTGCGAGGCGAGAGTCAGAAAGACCCTCGAAAAGATCGAGGGCGTTGAGGTCATCGAGGTCAGCCACGAGAAGGATATCGCCGTTGTCAGAGTGCGGAATGTCACGGACGCGGCCTTGAAGGAAGCAGTCGAAGCGCAGGATTATACCGTACTCGGAATAGAGGATAACTGATTTCAGAGGAAAAGAAATGTCAGACACGATAGCCGCCATTGCTACCGGCACGCAGATCTCGGCCATCGGGATCATAAGACTCTCCGGCAGCGATACACTGAAAATAATTGACGCCCTTTTCTTCCCGTATTCGGGAAAAGCAATGTCACAAAGCCCCGACAGAAAGCTCATTTTCGGTCAGCTTAAAGACAGGGAAGGGACCGTATTGGACGTTTGCCTGTGCACTGTCAGCCGCGGTCCGTCGAGCTACACCGGCGAGGATACCGCCGAGCTTCAATGCCACGGCTCACCCGTCGTTCTCCGCGCCGTGCTGGATGAGATATTCGCCCTCGGAGGCAGACAGGCCGGACCGGGCGAGTTTACGAAACGCGCCTTCATCAACGGCAGAATGGAGTTGAGCAGCGCCGAAGCTGTGGTTGACATAATCGACGCGGAAAACATAGAAGCCGCCAAAAACGCTGTCGGACAGTTAAACGGCGCGATCAGTCGAAAAATCGAGGGTATCTACTCGCTTTTAACGGACATCAGCTCACATTTTCACGCGGTGCTGGACTATCCGGACGAGGATATCGAGGATTTTGTCATTAAGAATTATGCTTCCGGTCTTAAAGAGTCCGAAGCAAGCCTTGCCGCTCTGCTTGCCACTTTCTCCCGCGGAAAGCTGCTGAACTCCGGCATACCCGCCGCTATCGTCGGCAGACCTAACGCGGGCAAAAGCTCGCTTCTGAACGCTCTGTTAGGCTATGACCGCGCCATTGTCACCAAAATCCCGGGCACGACCCGCGACACGATCGAGGAAAAGCTGAAAATAGGCCGCGTGATGCTGCGGCTTATCGATACCGCCGGCATCCGAGACACGGACGACGAGGTGGAGCGTTTAGGCGTTGAGCGCAGCCGCCGCGCCATAGAGGAGGCAGAGCTTGTGCTTGCGGTGATCGACGGCAGCGAAAAGCTCACCGATGAGGACAGGGAAATCATCGGGAGGGCTGAAAAAGCCCCGAAGGGCATCGTCGTTGTTTCCAAAAACGACATTGCCGCGCCAAAATACGATATGGAAACAAGCCTGCCTGTCGTTTCCGTCAGCTCAGTCACAGGTGACGGGCTGGACAGACTTGAAAAGACGATAACGGAGCTTTTCCCGCTGCCCTCCGTTCCGGCGGGAGAGATACTCACGAACGTGCGCCATGCGCAGGCCGTTTCTTCCGCGCTTGAGTATATCCGCGCCGCCATAGACGCGATGGAGCAGGGCATGACGCCCGACATCGTACTGACCGAGAGTGAGGGCGCGATGCAATCTCTGGGCGAGCTGACCGGTCGGACAGTCCGCGAGGATGTGACGAACAGAATATTCAGCCGCTTCTGCGTCGGGAAATGATCCCCTTACCGAACACACTTTCTTTGGGAGAGAATTATCATGAACACTGTTGCGATAATCGGCGCGGGAGCCTCCGGCATGATGGCGGCTCTGACGGCGGCGGAGGATAAAAAAAGGCGCGTGATACTCTTTGAGCGTCAGCAGAGACCGGCGCGAAAGCTCCTTGCCACAGGCAACGGACGCTGCAATCTCACAAACACCCTCGCCGCGCCCGAAAACTACCACAGCGAACAGGAGGGCTTTGCCGACACGGTGCTTAAAGCCTTCACGCCGCAGAATACCCTTGACTTTTTTCACGCTCTGGGCTTACTCACCGTGGAGGAATACGGCGGGAGGGTCTACCCGCTTTCAAACTCCGCAAACAGCGTGGCGGATGTTCTGCGCTTTGCCATCGAAAGAGCGGGCATTGAGCTTCGCGCCCCGTCCCTTGTGCGCGAGATACGCCGAAACGGAAAGGGCTACACCGTCATAGCCGATGACGGAAACACGGACGCTGATTTTGTGATAGTTGCCTGCGGCGGCGCGGCGGGGGCAAAGCTCGGCGGCGTAAGTGACGGCTACGAGCTTTTGAAAGGTCTCGGACACAAGCGCACGAAGCTTTATCCCGCTCTTGTCCAGCTCATTACCGCGCCCGAATATCCCCGCGCACTCAAGGGCGTTCGTACCGACTGCGCTTTGAAGCTCATGAGCGGAAACAGTATTCTCGCCGAAAGCGCGGGAGAATTGCAGTTTACCGACAACGGTATTTCCGGTCCCGCCGCGTTCGACATATCCCGCTGTGCCTCCACAACGGGCGAGGGGACATTCATATCGGCGGACTTCATGCGCGATTATGCGGAGGGTACTGTGCTTGAACTGCTGAAAAACCGCTGCGAGGCTTTACCGACGCTTGAAAGCGCACAGCTTTTCACGGGGATGCTCCACAACAGGCTCGGACGCATGGTGATAAAATACGCAAACCTTCCGTCAAACCTCACGCTTTCACAGCTTGACGACACTCAGCTTGAGACCGCCGCCCATGCCTGCAAGGATTTCCGTCTGAAATTCATCGGAACCGAGGGCTTTGACAGCGCACAGGTCACGGCGGGCGGCGTGAAAACGACCGGCTTTAACCCCGCCACACTGGAAAGCTGGTTCAACCCGGGGCTTTTCGCCTGCGGCGAGGTGCTGGACGTGGACGCGGACTGCGGCGGCTATAACCTCCAGTGGGCATGGGCGAGCGGACGCACGGCAGGGAGACTCGGAAAATGATACAGATACGCAACCTCCGTCTTGAAATTGACGAAAAACAGTCGGCATTAGCCGGTAAATGCGCAAAAAAGCTGAAAATAAGCGCAGACAGAATTGAAAACCTCCGCCTTGTGAAGCGTTCCTTGGACGCAAGAAAAAAGGGCGATATACATTATATATGTACAGCCGCGTTTTCCGTAAAGGGGAATGAGGGAAAGCTGCTTGAAAAATACAAGTCCGCCGACATCGGTGCATATACTGAAACTATCTATAATATCCCGAAAAGCGCACTCACAAAACGCCCCGTGATAGTCGGCTTCGGTCCGGCGGGGATGTTTGCCGCGCTTGTGCTCTCCTGCGCGGGCGCAAAACCGATAGTCGTGGAGCGGGGAATGGACGCTCTCAGCCGCAAAAAATGCGTTGATGAATTTCACGGCGGCGGCAGACTTGACCCGGACTGCAACGTCCAGTTCGGAGAGGGCGGCGCGGGTACGTTCTCCGACGGCAAGCTGAACACCGGCACGCACGACAGCCGCCTTTCGTGGGTGCTCAGACAGTTTTATGAGCACGGCGCACCCGAAAGCGTTCTGTACGATGCCAAGCCCCATATCGGCACGGATATTCTCATAAACGTGGTGCAGAATATCAGAAAGGACGTTATCGCCCACGGCGGCGAGGTGCGTTTCAACACCCGCTTTGAGGAGCTTATCACCGAAAACGGCGCAGTCACCGGCGTGAGGCTGCGTGATAAGACAGGAGAGTATACTCTCGACTGCGACAGCGTTATACTGGCAATCGGTCACTCGGCGCGTGACACCTTTGAGAAGCTGAACGAAAGCGGCATACACATGGAGCCTAAGGCGTTTTCGATGGGTGTGCGCATAGAGCAGCTTCAAAAGGAAATCGACCTTGCACAGTACGGTCAGCCGAGGGGGAAATTACCGGCGGCGGACTACTCGCTGAATGTGCATCTGCCCGACGGCACGAGCGCGTACACCTTCTGTATGTGCCCGGGCGGGTATGTTTTCGCGGCGGCATCGGAGGAGGGCGGAGTTGTCACAAACGGCATGAGCTATTCCGGAAGAAGCGGCGAGAACGCAAACGCCGCTCTGCTGGTGACGCTGCACCCCGAGGATTTTCCCGACAAGAGCACTCTCGGCGGGATGTACTGGCAGAGGGAGATAGAAAAAGCCGCCTACGATTACGGCGGCGGGAATTATCTTGCACCGGCACAGCTTGTCGGAGACTTTTTAGCGCACAGAGCGAGCACCGGAGCGGGGAAGGTAAAGCCGATGTACGCCCCCGGCGTTGTCTGGGGCGATATACGTAAGGTACTGCCCGAACGGATAACCGATGTTCTTGCAAACGCTCTGCCGGAGCTTGGAAATAAGCTCAAAGGCTTTGACGATCCGGAAGCCGTTCTGACAGCCCCCGAAACGCGCTCGTCCTCTCCCGTGCGCATAGTGCGCGATACGACTTTGCAAGGCTCTGTCGCGGGACTCTATCCCTGCGGCGAGGGCGCGGGCTACGCGGGCGGCATTTCCTCCGCCGCCGTGGACGGCATGAGGTGCGCCGAAGCGGTACTTATTGCAGACAGATAACAGCAATCTCCGTAGGGCGGGGGCTTGCTCCCGCCGAAAAGTCGGAGTTTTTACAAATCTGCGGCGGGAGCAAGCCCCCGCCCTACGGTTTGCTGCATATTTTTCTTGCTGTATCCGCCAATGGAGTGATATAATATCATTTAATCAAAATTTCGGAAGGACTTTTATTTATGAGTCTGAGAGCAATCATCGCAATAATCCTCTGCAAGGCACTCAAGACCTTTTCTCTGCTTGTAAAGCGCGGCGGAACGGCAATGCCCGGGCGTTTTGCGCTGGCGGTCTGCCCGGATCTTCTCGGGAGACTTGCAAAGGGCGTGAAGGTCGTTGCCATCACCGGCACAAACGGCAAGACCACAAGCGCGAGAATGGTCGAGGAAGCCTTTATGGACGAGCATAAAAGCTACTTTGCAAACCGTTCCGGCGCGAACCTCATAAGCGGCATTACGACCGAATTCGTCATGAACTGCACCCTCACCGGCAAGCCGACAAAGGAATACGCCGTTATTGAGTGCGATGAGGCGGCGGCGGTGAAGGTATTCCCGCAGCTCAAGCCCAAGGTCATCGTTGTCACCAACCTTTTCCGCGACCAGCTCGACCGCTACGGCGAGGTCACACATACCCTTGACAACATCCGCACAGCCGTAAAGGGCACACCGGAGTCGGTGCTGTGCCTTAATGCGGACTGTTCGTTGACCTCCTCCCTCGCGCTTGACCTGCCCAACAGGGTGCTGTGGTTCGGTATTGAAAAGGGCGCATCCCCCTCGCATGAGAGAAGTGAGCTGAGCGATGCGAGCCATTGTATACGCTGCAAGGCGGAGTATGAGTATGACTACATAAGCTACGGTCATTTAGGCTCCTTCCGCTGTCCGAAATGCGGCTATGCCCGCCATAAGACCGATTTTGCCGTCACCGATGTAGTTGAACAGGGTATAAACAGCTCAACGGTCGTAATGGACATGAACGGCGATAAACGCATCGTTACGGTAAATCTCCCCGCAATCTATAATATCTATAACGCTGTGGGCGCCGCCTGCGCTATTACCGCAATGGGCATGAGCCGCGATGCGGCAGTTACCGCCCTTGCCTCCTTCACCTGCGGCTTCGGACGCATGGAGCAGTTTGCCCTTGGCGGCGGCACAAAGATGATGCTCGTCAAAAACCCCGCCGGCTGCAATCAGGTCATTGACTTTTTACAGAACATAAAGGAAAAATTCATCCTCATTATCTGCCTCAACGACAGGAGCGCGGACGGCACGGATATATCGTGGATATGGGACGCGGATTTTGAGGGGCTGTCCGCTTTGGGCGGCAGATTACAGAAGGTCGTAGTCTCCGGCGACAGAGCCGAGGACATGGCAGTCAGAATAAAATATGCCGGAATTGATGAAAAATTCATCGAGACCGAGAGAAATTATACCGAAATGGTAGAGAAGATCGCCTCACAAAGTCTGCCCGTTTTCATCATGCCGACCTATACCGCGATGCTTGAGCTGCGCTCGGAGGTCATCCGCAAATGCGGCGGCAAGGAATTCTGGGAGTAAGGGGGGCAGAAAGATGAAGCTGAAAATCTGTCATATGTATAATGATGTCCTCAACCTCTACGGCGACAGAGGCAACGTGCTGTGTATGCAAAAGCGCCTTGCCTGGCGCGGTATCGACTGCGAGGTCGTCAGGCTGCCCGTGGGTGAGTTTATGAGCCTTGCCGACTGCGATATAGTATTCATCGGCGGCGGACAGGATTTTGAACAGGAGGTATTGCTCTCCGATCTGCACCGCGGCAAGGACAGCGAGATAATCGCCGCTGTCAACGACGGCGTTTCCTTCCTCACGATATGCGGCGGGTATCAGATGATGGGCAATTACTACGAGACACATGACGGCGTGAAGTGTGATTTCATAGGTGCGGTAGACCTGTACACCGTCGGAGCCAAAACGCGCATGATAGGCAATTATAAATATAAATGCTCCGACAGCGTCGGCGGCAGTACGGTCGTCGGCTTTGAAAACCACAGCGGCAAAACCTACCTCGGTGCCGGTGTGGAGCCTTTGGGAAAGGTTCTCGCGGGCTTCGGCAACAACGGCGAGGACGGCACGGAGGGTGTACACTTCAAAAACCTTATCGGCACATACAGCCACGGCCCGCTGCTCCCGAAAAACCCGGAGCTGTGCGACTTTATCCTTCTGACGGCACTTGAACGCCGCTACGGTATCGGGGAGCTTGAAAAGCTGAACGACAGCGCGGAGATTGCCGCCCACGACGCCATGTGCGGCAGGATACAGTAAAAAACAGGAAGAATAATTACTTTTGACTTGCGAAAATTTAAATTTGTTGACAGAATACAAAAATACGCATATAATACTGGTGAGTTCTCCGCAGAGCACGGAGACTGAAAAAAGAAAGCTCAATGGATGATTTGCTTGTAGAGCGCAAGCAGCATAATCAAAAGAAAGCTCGATTGATTTACTCGCCTTGTGTTTTACGAGGCGAGTTTTTTTAGAAAAATATGAGGCTTGAAATATTTTGTTAAATAATCTGCATATTAATTCAAAGATAACGGAGAAAAAAGACATGATAAGATTTTACAACGGCAAAGTCCTCACCTTCACAGACGGAATTTCCATCACAGACGGCGAGGTCTGGACAGACAGCGACCTTATTTCCTACGTCGGTCCGGCAAAGGCGGAAATGCCCGCGTTTGAGCGCGAGATCGACCTCAAGGGCAACCTCATTATGCCCGGCTTTAAAAACGCGCACACCCACACCGCAATGACCGCTTTCCGCTCCTCGGCGGACGATATGCCATTGCAGGAATGGCTTTTCAACCAGATATTCCCCTACGAGGCAAAGCTTACGGATGACTCCGTGTACTATTTCTCAAAGCTCGGCATCATGGAGTACCTCTCCTCCGGCATTACCTCCAGCTTTGATATGTACTTCCACAATGAAGCCTACGCCAAGGCACACTCCGACACGGGCTTCCGCACGGTCATCTGCTCCGCGATGAACAACTTTGACGCAGACCCCACCAATATCGAGCGCGAATACTTACGCTTCAACAGCTACGGTCCTCTGGTAAACTACCGTCTGGGTCTCCACGCCGAGTACACAACGGGCATGGATCGCATCGAGTATATGGTCTCTCTGGGCGAGAAGTACAAGGCTCCCATGTATATCCACATGAGCGAGACCGAGAGCGAGGTCGCGGACTGTGTCGGGCGTTACGGACTGAGAACGCCGCAGTTTCTCGAAAAGGTCGGCTTCTTTAAATACGGCGGCGGCGCGTTCCACTGCGTTTGGATGGACGATGAGGATATAAACGTTATGCTGCGCAACAAGCTCGTTGCCGTGACCTGCCCCGCCTCCAACCTCAAGCTTGCCAGCGGTATTGCCGCGATCGACAAGATGGCGGCGGCCGGTGTTGAGATAGCCATCGGCACCGACGGCGCGGGCAGCAACAACGCCCTTGATATGTTCCGCGAAATGTATCTTGTCAGCACTCTGCAGAAGTATAAGAACATGGACGCCGCGGCGGGTGACGCTTACAGAACGCTGAAAATGGCTTGCGTCAACGGCGCACACGCTATGGGACTTCCCGAATGTGACGATCTTGCGGTCGGCAAGAAGGCCGACCTTGTTGTCATAGACCTGATGCAGCCGAATATGCAGCCGCCCCACAATATCGCAAAGAACATCGTCTACGCCGGCTCCAAAAGCAATGTAAAGCTCACGATGGTCAACGGTAAGGTGCTGTACGAAAACGGAGAATACTTCATCGGAGAGGCTGTTGAGGATATATATAAGAATGCCGCGGAGCTTTCGAGGAGAATGTTTGCGTGAAACGCATAGACCTTCATGTCCACACGACCGGCTCGGACGGCACCTGTACGCCAGCCGAGGTAGTGGAGCTTGCGAAAAATACGGGGCTTTCCGCCATCGCCGTGACCGACCATGACACCGTATCCGCCTGCCGCGAGGCGGCAGAAGCAGGGGAGAGACTCGGTGTTGAAGTCGTGCCGGGAATTGAGATAAGCACGAAGTTTTATACCGACAAAGGAAAAAATCTCGGCTACGCGGTGCATATTTTAGGCTATTATATCGACGTTGACTCACCCGAGCTTACGCTGGTGCTTGAATGGGTCGTAAACGACCGGAACGAGCGCAACAGAAAAATGTGCGCTCTGATGGCTGCCGACGGGCTGCCCGTGACCTATGAAATGATGCACGAGCGTTTCGGTGAGATCGTGGGCAGACCGCACTTTGCACAGCTGCTTGTTGAGCTGGGACTTGCCGAGAGCATCAACGACGCTTTTGACAAATACGTTGAAAAAGGGCGTAAATACTGGCTTCCGAGGCAGTTTCTGACCATTGAGAGGTCGATCGAGATAATCCGCCTTGCGGGGGGAGTGCCGGTGCTGGCGCATCCCTTCCAGTATAAGCGCGACGACGCGGGACTCCGTCAGCTCATAGAGCACTGCATGGACTCCGGCTTAAAGGGCATGGAGTGCCGCTATTCGGGCTATGACGGCGAAATGACTGCCTATCTGGAAGCCCTCGCCGACGAATACGGTTTATTCAAGACCGGCGGAAGCGACTTCCACGGCAGCAATAAGCCCGCCATTTCCCTGGGCAGCGGAAAAGGCGGACTGAATGTACCGTATGAATTTCTGGGAAAACTGAAAGAAGCGGAACGTGTTTAACGGTCTGTCATTGTGATCTGTCCCTGTCAAGCCTGACAGGGGCAGATCACATTTTCGGCAGAGCGTTATTTGCACACAAGTTCGCCGTTGACGGCGTCTACGGTGAGCGTCGTTCCGGCTTCAACCTCGCCTTTGAGGATGGTTCTTGCTATGAGCGTTTCAACGCTGCTCTGCAGATAGCGGCGGAGCGGTCTCGCACCGTAGAGCGGGTCAAAGCCGCGCTCAATTATGAAGTGCTTTGCGTTCTCGGTGATATAAAGTCCAAGTGATTTATCGGCAAGGCGAGAGCGCAGAGAGTCCACCATGATGTCGATTATACCGCTTAAATTCTCGCGGGTGAGCGGGCGGAACAGTATAGTCTCGTCAAGCCTGTTGAGAAATTCGGGACGGAATGACATTTTCAGCTCATTCATTACTGCCACCTGTGCCTCCTCGGAAATGCTGCCGTCCGGCTTTATGCCGTCAAGAAGGTACTGACTGCCGAGGTTCGAGGTCAGAATAATGATGGTGTTCTTGAAGTCCACCGTCCGACCCTGAGAGTCGGTGATGCGTCCGTCATCCAGAATTTGCAGCAGAATGTTGAAAACGTCGGGGTGCGCCTTCTCTATCTCGTCAAACAGTACCACGCTGTACGGCTTGCGGCGCACGGCCTCCGTGAGCTGTCCGCCCTCGTCATAGCCCACATATCCCGGAGGCGCACCGATAAGGCGTGACACGGAAAACTTCTCCATATACTCGGTCATATCTATTCTGACGATGTTGTGCTCATCGTCAAAAAGGCACTCGGCGAGGGATTTTGCAAGCTCCGTCTTGCCGACGCCCGTCGGACCTAAGAACAGGAACGAGCCTATCGGACGGTTGGGGTCTGCGATACCGGCGCGGGAGCGCAATATAGCCTCTGTCACCTTCTGCACCGCTTCATCCTGACCGATAACGCGCTTATGCAGATATTCATCCAAATGCAGCAGCTTTTCCCGCTCGCCCTCCATGAGCTTTGAAACGGGAATACCCGTCCACTTTGCGACAATGCCGGAGATCTCCTCCTCTGTCACAGTGTCATGTACCATCGTATTTGCCTTTTTGTTCTCGCTGTTTGCCTCCGCCTCCTCAAGCTTTCTTTCAAGTGCGGGAAGGTCGGAGTATTTAAGCCGCGCCGCTGTCTCATACTCATAGCGCAGCTGGGCATTTTCGATGTCGGCGTGCATCTGCTCGATCTGCGCTTTGAGGTTTTTGACCTCATCCACGCTGTTTTTTTCGCTCTCCCAGCGGCTTTTCAGCTCATTGAAGCTATCCTTGAGATCGGCAAGCTCTGCGCGGAGCTTTTCAAGCCGCTCCATACTGAGGCGGTCATCCTCCTTCTTGAGTGCCATTTCCTCGATCTCAAGCTGCATTATTTTGCGGCGGATATCGTCAAGCTCGGCGGGCATGGAGTCTATCTCCGTGCGTATCAGCGCACACGCCTCGTCCACAAGGTCGATAGCCTTGTCGGGCAGAAAACGGTCGGTGATATAGCGGTTGGAAAGCGTCGCGGCGGCGACAAGGGCGGCGTCGTGGATGCGAACTCCGTGGTATACCTCGTAGCGTTCCTTCAAGCCGCGCAGAATGGAGATAGTGTCCTCGACCGTGGGTTCGTCCACAAGCACAGGCTGAAAACGTCGTTCAAGCGCCGCGTCCTTTTCGATATACTTGCGGTACTCGTCCAGCGTGGTCGCGCCGATGCAGTGCAGCTCACCCCGCGCCAGCATCGGCTTTAATAGGTTGCCCGCATCCATGCTGCCCTCGGTCTTGCCCGCGCCGACTATGGTGTGAAGCTCATCAATAAAGAGAAGTATCTGACCCTCGCTGCGGCGTATCTCCTCCAAAACGGCTTTCAGACGTTCTTCAAACTCGCCTCTGTACTTTGCACCGGCTATCAGTGCGCCCATATCAAGGGAAAACACTGTCTTGTCCTTCAAGCCCTCCGGCACATCGCCGCGCACGATGCGCTGTGCAAGTCCCTCGGCGATGGCGGTCTTGCCCACACCCGGTTCTCCTATGAGAACGGGGTTGTTTTTCGTCTTTCTGGAAAGAATACGTATGACGTTTCTTATCTCGGTATCGCGTCCGATAACGGGGTCAAGCTCGTTTTCTCTCGCCCTCTTTACAAGATCGGTGCCGTATTTTGTCAGCGCATCATATGTGCTTTCGGGATTGTCGCCGGTGACGGGGGAGGACTTGACCTTGGAAAGCTCGGTCGTGAAAGCCGACTTTGTGATACCGTGGTCGGCAAAAATGCGCTTTATCGCGGGAGTGGCGGCGGCAAAAATACCTATCATGATATGCTCGACCGAGGTGTATTCATCACCCATCGACTTTGCCGACTTTTCAGCGGCGGTTATCACGCGGTTTGCCTCCTGCGACAGATATACGTCCGCACCCGCGCCCACCTTCGGCAGAGCGGCGATAGCGGTGTCAAGCTCGGAGAGAACGGTATTGCAGTCAACGCCCATTTTATTGAACAGCGATGGGATAAGACCGCCGTCCTGATCGACAAGAGCGTATAAAATATGCTCCGGCATTATATAATTATTTCTGTTTTCCTGTGCCGTGGACTGTGCGGTTTGAATGGCTTCAAGAGTTTTCTGTGTGAAATTCTGTGCGTTCATAAAACACGCTCCTTTCGTTTTATTGGCTCCCAATGGCATTAAGAAGACTGCATCCGAAGGGCGGGGGCTTGCTCCCACCGCAGATTTGCCGGAACTCCGACTTTTCGGCGGGAGCAAGCCCCCGCCCTGCGGATTGTAGTATTTTATTAGGTTGACAGCATTGGTGAATTTAAATGTGCACCGGTGCGCTTCTCATTTGCGAGTAATAAGCGGCCTCAACATCGTGCGCGTCATAGCGCCCGCTCAGATAGCCCTTCATCAGCTTGTCAAAGAGCTTTATATATTCGCTCAGCACGTTTGCAAGCTCCTCGGCGGTGCAGCTTCTGTCCGGCACGGCGATAGAGCGGACAAACTTGCCGTCATACAGCGCGTATTCGATGTGTGCGCCGGTCACGGGTCTTAAATGCGCGTCCTCGATGCTCTTCCACAGCCGGAAAAAGTCCGTGATCGCGGAGATAAGAGCCGTTGACTGCGTGCGGAACACCACCGACAGCTCACCGATGGACTCCCCGCCGGTCTTATATAGCTCCACCTCATATTTTACCGTGGGGCGGTATTTATATTCCAGCGAGCTTTTCAGCGACATGGAAAACGTATTCGGCGCGAAAAACGGTACAAGGTCGCGCGAGGGAGCCATAAGCTGCTCGATAGCGGAAAGCACATCGTTTATCCTGCGCTCGGGCGTTTCGTAATTTACGTATTCCGCCAATATCTGATTTATGAGATTTGACCTGTTTGTGCCCATGCGGTGCGCCAGTATATCCACCTCGCGCACGACTTCGTCATTGAGCATCAGGCTGTATAATGTTTTTTTCATAAGAGATATACCCTTTCTCTGTTCTTAAGCATACTATATTCCTGTTTTACAAATTTGTCAATAGATATATATAAATTATTATACGAATTATATGCTGATGCGCGAAAATTCGCTTCCCGAAAAAACACGAAACACCCCTGAAATCGAGGTGTTTCGTGTTCTGATGAAACGAGTATTCAACTGCGTCTGAACATGGCGAGAGTAGGTGGGAATCGAACCCACCCGAGCAGGCTGCTGCTCATACCGGT
>JAUNND010000044.1 GCA_030531595.1 Eubacteriales bacterium
GTAAATAAGGAGTTAAGATATATGAACCTTTCAAGAAACTGGCTCAATGAGTTTGTTGAGCTGCCTTTGGATGAATACGATGACAGGACCTTTGCCGAGGCTATGACGATTTCCGGCTCCAAGGTCGAGGTCACCGAGGATTTAAGCAAGAATATCAAAAATGTCAGGGTCGCAAAAATTCTGACCATAGACAAGCACCCCAATTCCGATCATATGCTCGTCACCACTCTTGACGTCGGCGAGGAAGCCCCCGTTCAGATATGCACCGGCGCATGGAACGTCCATGTGGGCGATCTTGTTCCCGCCGCACTTCATAACTCCGTGCTGCCCACCGGCGCAAAGATAACAAAAGGCAAGCTGCGCGGCGTGGAGTCCGACGGCATGCTCTGCTCCCTCAAGGAACTGAACATGACGACCCATGATTTTCCCTACGGCGTTATTACCGCTGCCGCCATTTTGGGCGATTATCACCCCATCGACCCCGAAAAGCCCTCCATCTCCGCCGATATTCACGCAGGTGACAAAATCTTCGGAACGGTTTATGCCGCCGAAATCACCGCGGTTGAGAGCTTTTCCGGCGGCAAGTGGAAGGTAAGCCTTGACCACGGCTCGGATCAGTGCTGTGTTGTTACCGACTGCCAGAATATCCATGTAGGCGATATGATAGCCTTCAACACCAAAAACGACACCGTATGCACTCTTGCCGATCTCCACGCAAAGCAGGAGGAGTTCCCCCACTGCATCGAGGACGGTATCTTTATTTTGCAGGAGGACTGCAAACCGGGCGATGACATCGGCGTACTGCTCGGCATGGACGATCATGTTGTTGAATTCGAGATAACCCCCAACCGCCCCGACTGCCTTTGCACCATCGGTCTTGCGAGAGAGGCCGCCGTCACCTTCGGCAAGGAACTGAAGCTCCACACCCCCGTTGTTGAGGCAAAGGCGGGCGGAGACATCAACGAGCTTACAAAGATAATCATTGAGGATGCCGACCTCTGCCCACGCTACACCGCACGTATGGTCAAGAATGTGCGTATTGCACCCTCTCCCGCGTGGATGCGCGAGCGTATCCGCAACGCCGGTATGCGCCCCATCAATAATATTGTCGATATTACAAACTATGTCATGCTTGAATACGGTCAGCCGATGCACGCCTTTGACTTCTCCTGCGTAAAGGGCGGAGAAATCCACGTCCGCCGCGCAAAGGAAGGCGAGGTCATCACGACCCTTGACGGCAACGACCGCAAGCTGACCACCAATATGCTGTGCATCTGCGACACGGAAAAGCCCGTGTGCGTTGCAGGCGTTATGGGCGGCGCAAACAGTGAGATAGTTGGAGACACTGCTATGGTCCTCTTTGAGAGTGCCAACTTCAACGGTCCCTCCGTGCGCCGCACCGCCACCGCTCTCGGTATGCGCACCGACGCTTCCTCCCGCTATGAAAAGGGTCTTGACCCGCAGAACACCATCAAGGCAGTCGAACGTGCCTGCGAGCTGATCGAGCTTTTGGGCTGCGGCGAGGTCGTTGAGGGCATAATAGACGTTGTGCCCAACGAGCTGAAAACCACCACCGTTAAATTAGAGCCGGAGAAGGTCAACGCCCTTTTAGGCACAGATGTCGACCGCGAGACAATGGTAAAGATACTCACCGACCTCGGCTTCACCGTGGACGGCGATACGATTTACGTTCCCTCATGGCGCGGCGATGTGGAGCACTACTCCGATATTGCAGAGGAAGTCGCCCGCTTCTACGGCTACAATGAAATTCCCATCAAATTCACCGGCGCAATAAGCACCTGCGGCGGCTTTACCGAGACTCAGAAGTGTGAGCGCGCTATCGGCGAGGCTCTGCGTGCAATGGGTCTGGACGAGATCATCACCTATTCCTTTATCTCCCCCACCTATTACGACAAGATAAGGATGCCTGTTGACTCTCCGATGAGAGACAGCCTTAAAATACTCAATCCGCTGGGCGAAGACCGCTCCATCATGCGCACTACCATTCTCCCCTCCATGCTGGAGATACTCACCCGCAACTATAACTTCCACAACCCCTCTGCCGCACTCTACGAGATAGGCAGAATTTACCTCAAGCGTGCCGACGGTCTGGCAGACGAGCCGAAGATCGTCTCCATGGGTGCATACGGCAACAATGTGAACTTCTTCACCGTCAAGGGCTGGGTCGAGGGTCTGTTTGAGGCTCTTGACATCAAGGGGGCAAAATATGTCGCTGAACGTTCAAACGCTTCTTACCACCCGGGACGCTGTGCAAAGGTCTATGTCGGTCAGACTTATATCGGCGTATTCGGTCAGATCCACCCCGAGGTCGCAAAGATCTACGGCGTGGACGCTGAAATGTACTGTGCCGAGCTGAGCTTTGACGCACTTTTGAGTCTCAAGGGCGGCATTCCCGTATATAAGCCTCTGCCGAAGTTCCCCGCCACTACCCGCGACATCGCCATTGTATGCGACAGCAGCATCACCGTAGGCGAGCTGACAGACTGCATCACCGATAACGGCGGTCAGTTCCTGAAGGGCTGCACTCTGTTCGACGTCTACACCGGTCATCATATCGCCGAGGGCAAAAAGTCCGTTGCATTCTCTCTCACCATGAGAGCGGAGGATCAGACGCTGACCGACGAGCACGCCGAAGAAACCGTCAAGGGTATTTTAGAGGCACTTGAAAAGAAATTCGGAGCAGTTATCCGATAAAGCGCTGCAATTTGCGCTTTACATCCAGAGTGAATATGTTATAATCATCTGGAACAAAAGCGAAAGGAGGGAACATCATGGAAGATGCAACCAGAAAATTTATGGCTGTTGACAGTAAGGCGGAAATGAAAGAGATATTATCATCCGTGTACAACTCCCTCATGGTCAAGGGCTATAACCCCATCAACCAGATCGTCGGCTACATTCTCTCCGAGGATCCGACGTATATCACCAACTACAACAATGCCCGCTCTCTGATCACACGCATTGACAGAGACGAGCTTATGAGCGAGCTGGTAAAAACATATCTGGACAAGTAAATTCATTTAGGGGAAGTATCTTTAAAGGTACTTCCTTTTTTTTATGAAAAAAGCACAGACGGTTGACTTTTTCCGTCTGTGCGAATATAATAGAACTGTAAACGGGTGCTGCCGTTAGACGGTTGCCCCTATTGCTTAGTCAAGAAGAAATGACCGCAGCCATTGGGACGGGGCGGTCATTTCTTTTTGCAAATCGAAACGATCAGATCTGCAAAATTAATAAGTACAAGACAGAAAGTCAATATCTCCGTCAGTGTCATATCGCACCACCTCCCATTTCTGAGAGTGGTCAACCGCCTACCGTGTTTATGCAACACCCTTAACAAGAGTATAATCCGTTGAAAAGTTTTTGTCAATATTATGGTTTATTAATGAAATAAAACTCTTGCAGTTGTGCATTTGTTGTAGTATAATAAACAGGCTATCCGGGTGTTGCGCAGTTGGTAGCGCGCTTGGTTTGGGACCAAGAGGCCGGGGGTTCAAATCCCTTCACTCGGACTCTTCCCTCCGCAAGAGCGGGGGGAGTTCTATTATATGGAGTAGTATCTATGGATGAAGTCAAAAATGCACTGACCTTTGAGCAGTATCTGAAAGAATACGGCACTCTTACTTATCATTTTCACGGCGTGAGTATGCTCCCGCTGCTGCGTCAGGGTAAAGACCTGTGCACCGTTGTTGCCAAAGGTGAAGAAAAATGCAAAAAATACGATGTGGCGCTGTATAAGCGCATCAACGATCCGGGCACCTATGTTCTTCACCGCATTGTTAAGCTTACCGATTACGGATACGTGTTTCTGGGCGACAACTGTGTGTCATATGAATATATTCAGGAAGAGCAGGTCATCGGTGTGATGTCCTCGTTTTACAGGGGAAAGGCTCTGTTCTTCGGTAAGCGCAGCATATCGGTCGAGTCGCCATGCTACAAAGCCTTTTCGCGCATCTGGGTGGCGCTTTTCCCGCTGAGAAAGCTTTACAAGCTCACCTTCGAAGTCTTTGTCCGTAAATTGAAGCGTCTGTTTTATCTGCTGTTCAAAGTAAAATGATCCTCTGCGGTTTTCTCTCCGCAGAGGATCATTTTTTTAAGGCAATACCGCATAATGCGGCAAGAGCAGATGGCGAGAGAAAATGGGTTCTGATGAAGGCATTTTTTTGCAGGAATACTTTGTGTATTTCAAGAAAAAATGACAAAATCAGGGCACATTTTATCCGTCAGCTGCCGCAGACGTATTGTGCGGTGTTGCCTTAATGCTTACCGGAGCTGTATTTCTTCCGACGCTTATACGCCCATGAACGAAAGACTTCCTCCGTTTTATCGCGCAGCTCCGGGATCAGCTCCTCTCGCATTCTCTGCCGGAAAAGCAGGAGAGCTTTTATAATTACACCTGAGAGCACCGCAGCCGGCACAACGGCAAAAATGAGACACAGGGCGGTGAGGAGCGAGGCAATATCCTCCGTATATCTGGCTGCATTCTCCCAATAGGGGTACATGATCCCCTTATTCTGCATAGAACGCTCACCGAAGTGATACGCAAGCTTCATAAGTCTCGAGGGGGAATAGCGGTCTGTATTGTTGAGTATCTCCCCTCTTCCGATCGGAAACTTATCCTTTGCGATGCTCTCGGCAAAGCCCTTTACCGGCTCCGGCATAACGACCTCATAACAGTTTATGCCGGCTTCATCCTCTCCCGTCAGATCGCAGAAGGCGTCATATGACAGAAAAATGCTCATTTCGTCGGTAAAGGCTTTTTTTGTTGCCCTGTCGTCCTCGCGTTCATAAACACCGGCGACAACAAAATATCTGTCGGATATTTTGAAGCCCATGCCGTGGACGTCCACGCCGCCGAAAAGCAGCCACGCAGTCTCCTCGTCAAGAAGCACTCTGTCCTTCATCAGATCGGAGGAGGTGATGTAGTTGCCGCTCAGAAGCTTTACCGGGTGAAACGAAAAGAAATCCCCGCCTACAGCATAGGCCGTGACTTCGCCACTCCCGAGAGTGCTGGAAACATTCACCTTTCCCGAGGTGCTCCACGCATCGCTGGAAAGCATCTCCCCGCTGTCCGCATCCAGTCCGGCTTCCTTGAACTTCGCGGCCATGACCTGACGGAACGAATATATATCCGACAGTGATACCTTCTGGTCGACCGGAACAAAGCAGCTCAGCTGCGTATATTTCTGCTCGCTCTCGCCCTGCCATCGCTGTGCGGCTGTCTGGCTCGTAAGCATGGCGGTCAGTTTTCCGGTGCCGAAAAAGTATACGACCGTTACAACAATAAGGGCAATCGCGGAAATTATGAACTTTTTCTTTCTCTTTGAAAGTTCTTCCTTCACTGCTCTCTCCCGAATTCGACCTGATCCCCGTCCGCGATCGGAGTCTCACTGTTGATGATCAGCCAGTCGCCGCTGTGAATACCTCCGCTGACAGCGCATCGGCTTTCATCCTGTGCAAGCACTTCCACGCCCGTTCTGCGGGCGGCATACTGTTTTCCGAGTCTGCCGGAAAGCGGTTCGACCGTCATTACATAACTGCCGTTTGAATCGCTGTGCACAGCGCTGATCGGAACAACGAGATCAAAATCCGCGCTCTCACGGCCGATAAGCAAGGTAAGCTCATCGCCGTCGCTGACGCTGCCGCTGAGAGCAAAGGTCAGCTTCACACCGTTGTCCGCCTTGTGCATCGATTTCAGCTCGGCATTTACTCCGCTGTCAAAATAGCCGCTGCCGACGGCGGCGCGGTCGCCGACTTTTACACATTCCGCCTGCTCCTTTGTTACGACAAAGCTGAGCGTGCAGCGTCCTTGTGTACCGCCAAGAACGCAGAGCGTGTCTCCCTTGTCCACCGTCTCGCCGTTTTTGCAGCTTACGGAGCTTACCGTGCAGTCGCTTACGGCATAAATACCGTTTTCGCCCTCAACACCGCTCATCTCACGAAGAAGCTTCTGCTGCTCCGCGATTTTTTCTTCCATACTCAGAAGGCTGGCGTTCGTTGCGTCAATGCCGGCATTTTCATAATATTTGGTCATATCGATCTGATAGCGCGTCTGATCTCTGAGCGCTTTCAGCTCGTTGTATTCCTCCTGACGTCCCGAATACATTGCATCATTGACCATGACCTCCAGCTTGTCGAAATTAACCATCGTTCCGTTCACGTTGAGAAAGGGATTGGTAAAATCGGTCAGCAGCGGCGTCTGACGGGCATAACTTTCATACTCGTCCATAAGCTGGTCAAACTTTTCATATTCCTCGGATATTTCGCTGTCAAAGGTCTGCTCAAAGGATATCAGCAGTTCGCCTTTTTTCACGGACTGTCCGGGGCGGATGAAAACGTTCTCCACGACGCGGCTTGCGGGGGAGGTTATTTCGGTGCTTCCCTCGGTTAGTGCCACGCCGCTGCCGCGGATCGCGGCGCTGAGCGTTCCCGAGCCGACGGTTTCAACATCAACCTTCGGCAGAAAATGATGCATAAACAGGCTTGAGGCGAAAAGGAGCATCAGCAGCGCCGTAAGTCCGATCAGTGCTGCCGAGTGCAGTAATTCACTTCCTTTTTTCTCTGTCCCGTTCATCGGTTTTCCTCTGATACTAAAGCTTTGTTATATTAATGTCGAGCGCGTGGCATAAAGTGAGGCTTCCCAAAAGGGAAGATGCGGTCAGCTCGCCGTATTTGCAAGGCGGACCTGCTCGCCGTTCTTGATGGGTGCGCCGGTCGTGGTGATCACGAAATCGCCGGACTCCATATCCGCCGTCACGGCGGAATTGGTATCGTCCGAGGCCAGAACCTCGATCTTTACACGTTTGGCGATATAACGGTTCCCTACGGGGGAGTTTTTCGCCTCGACAACATAGACGAAGCTGCCGTTGTTGTCGTTCCTTATGGCGCTGTTGGGGATGACAAGGTCATAGCTTGCGCTCTTTTGTCCAACCGACACCGTAAGCTCGGCTCCGGCGTTTACATCGCCCTCAACGTCAAAGGTAAGCAGCTTCTGAGTCTGGGGGTTTTTCTTGTCGGTCGCTATGGATTTCAGTGTCGCCGTGATCTCATTGCCCCAGTAGAAGTTGCTGATGGTGGCCTTGTCGCCTATTTTGAGACGGCGGGCCTGGTCGTTGGTAACGGAAAAGCTGATGGTATATCCCATGTCGGGGACTTCGATGACAGCGAGAATGTCGCCCTTCACCACACTGTCACCCGAGGCACAGTTGACCTCGGAGACGATACCGGCGGTCTTGGCGGTGATCACATTTTCCTCGCCCTCTCCCGCGAGAGTCTTGATCTTTTCCTTCTGCCGGTCGATCTTGAGCTTAATCGCCTGAGCGGAGAGATAGGCGGAATTGTAGGAACGGCCGTCCTGAGCCGCAGAATACTGAAGATTTGACTGTGCTATGGTAAGCGCTTCCTCTGCGCCGGCTACTGCATTCTCAGCCTCTTTATAGTCAAGGTATTCACTGTTGCTGACGTTCCACTGCTCGATCTTTGCATTGACAGCATTTAATTTTGCCTCATTCTCGGCAATTCTCTTTTCAAGCAACAGAATGTTTTCCTCCGGAATAACGCTTGTAGTCAATTCGTTTTGCTTTTTAGCATATTCAGCGGATAAGGCATCGACCTTTTTCAGCATTTCAAAAACCTGTGCCTCAAGTTCTTCTATGCTTTGAGCGCTTTCTTCATCTCCGGTTGACGGAGCGAAGCTGCTCTCATTTATTTCGGATACAACACCTTTTTCTTCGGATAAAATCTCTTCGCCCTCAGATATTTCAGGTTCATATTCCGGAACAACACTGGCTGATTTCAGAGAATTGACCAGAGACCGCAGATAATTCAAGCTTGTCATCGCACTGTCAAGCTGGGATTTTGCGGAATCCAGTTCATAAGTCAATTCAGCCAAAATAGCCTTGTCTTTATTGATATCGGCAGTCAAATTGTTTTTTTCTTCTACAAGCTTGCTTAACTCATTTTTATCTCCGCTTGTTTTTACAAGCGATGCCTCCGCTGTTTTCAGATTTTCAATTGCAGCGTCCAATTCTCTTTGCCTTGCGGCAATGGTGGCATATTCGGAAGTATAACCGTCGTTGACCGGCAGATTGGTCAGCGCCTGATCGTAGCTCATCTGGAGATCGTCCAGAAGCTCCTTTGCAGCCTCAAGCTCTTCGCTGTCGCCCGCGCCGAGAACAAACAGAATATCGTCCGCCTTGACCTCGTCGCCTGCTTTGACCATGGTCTTGGCGATCGTTACTGTGCCGGTCGCCTTGACCTTGTTGGTGCCGTTGGCTTCAACGATACCCTTGCCGCGCACCTTGGCCGTGATCGTGCCCGACTTTACCTCCTCGGTCGCTGCCTCAGTCAGAGAGCGGTTCATTATCGTACTCGAAAAAAATGTAAGTACCAGAAGCACGGCAAGAAAAATTATCGCCGCGTCCTTGACCCATGCTCTGTTCTTTACTTTGTTTTCCATTATCTGTCCTCCATACGGAAAATCGGCAAGTTATGCATAAACCGTAGGGCGGGGGCTTGCCTCCCGCCGCAACTTGACTTCATATCTCGACTTTTCGGCGGGAGCAAGCCCCCGCCCTACGGATTGAAGCTGAGAATTATCCCTTCACGCTGCCGGAATTGGCTATTCCCTCGACCAGATATTCCTCACCGTGGAGGAAGAGCAGCAGCGTCGGTATCATATAGACCGTGGCCATGGCAAAGGCAAGACCGATCTCACCTGCGTTGATCGACGAGAGAAACACCGAAAGCGGCTGAGACTCCGCGTTTTCAAGCAATATAAGGGGCTGCTCGACCATGTTCCAGTAATCTATGAACACTAAGATCGCTATTGAGTAGAGCGCCGAGCGGCACTGCGGCAGACATATCTTCGTGAATATCTGCCACTCTCCCGCGCCGTCAACCTTTGCCGCCTCAATGAGTACATACGGTATGCGGCGCATGAACTTCGTCAGCAGAAACACCGAGAAGGGTGCGAATATGCCCGGGAGAATGATCGACCAGCGCGTATTGAGTATGCCGAGCCATTTCGATACCAGATAATTCGGCACCAGCGTGACCTGATAGGGCATCAGCATCAGAATAACGTAGAAAAAGAAAATTCCGCTTCTTATTTTGCCGCGCCAGCGGGTAAAACTATACGCCGCGACGGAGGCAATTCCTACCTGCGCAAGCACGATCGGCACGACCAGAATGACACTGTTCCAGAATTTCAGCAGATAATCCGGCGATTTTACAAGCCCCGTTATATACTGAGAGAGCGTTACTCTGTCGGGGATGAATTTCAGATTGACGGTTTTTGAGACATATCCGCCGCTCGTCGTGGAGAAGATCATGCCGTAATTGGCCTTGATCTCAGACTCAGCCATGAAGGAGTTCGTGAACGTCAGCACCGTCGGCAAAAGGAACGCGACGGCAAATATGACGCAGAGGACAAACATCACGCCGCGGGAGAAATAACGTTTTTTCTTCATCCCTCCACGTCCTTTCCGAAGAGATCCTCCGCCTTGAACAGCAGCGCGATGATGACCACCATCACGACCGCCATTACCACCGCGGCGGCAGAAAGCTTCTGATAGTCAAGGGATTTGAAGGTATTGTTCATAAAATGCTGGAGCATATAGAGCGTTTCATACGGATAGTCGCCCGTCAGCAGATACACCTCGCGGAAGACCTTGAAGGAATTTATCAGAGACAGTATCGTCACGAAAAGCACCGTCGGCGAGAGATAGCGAAGCTTGATGGCAAAAAACTTGTACCACTCGCTTGCCCCTTCCACATCCGCCACCTCAAGAAGCTCCTTGGGGATATTGGCAAGTCCCGCCATGAACAGTATCATGAAATACCCGAGATTTTTCCACAGGAACAGGATGATAACAACGATCTGCGAATGCTCGGACTGGAGCCAGTCGATCTTGTCCGCGCCGAAAAGCAGCAGAAACTCATTGACCGTACCGTTATAGTTGAAAAGCACCTGCCAGATCAGCACGACCGAGGCCACCGGCACCATCATAGGGCTCAGAAAAAACGTCCTGAACTGAGACTTCATCGGAATACGCGCCTCAAGCATCAGCGCAAGGACGACGGATAAAACCACCGCCAGCGGCACCGCGATCACCGAAAAGTGCAGCGTATTCTTCGCCGCCAGCAGAAACGCGGAATTGTGAAAGAGCTTTATGAAATTATCCAGAAACACAAAGTTCCTTGAGCCTACGCCGTCGATCACCGAATAGTATACGACCACAAAAAACGGAACGATGAAGAAGACCCCCACCCCCAGCAGACTGGGTGACAGGAAGCACATACTGCGCAGGAAATCACGCCGTTTTTCAATTCTTTGCAGTTTTTTTCTGTCCATAAGTGTAACGTTCAGCTTTCAACAGGCATAAAGATTTCATTCTGATTTATTTTACTACAAATGTTTTTCAATTTCAAGCATAACGTAATTAAAATGAGAATAATTTGTATTGCTGTATTAGTTGTTTGGTACATTGAAATAATATAATATACACCGTGCGTTGTCATCAGCACGGTGCATATTATTATCAGAAGGGCCAGGTGGGAAGCCAGCCCAGAAGCTTTGTGGCAGTTGAGCTATCAACGATCTTTCCTGTCAGCGCAGGGTAAAACAGTACAAACGTCAGTACCGACACGGCACAGAAGCCTCCGACGGTCAGCTTCCATTTCTCGTTCTGCCTTACAAGCTTGAAGATATATCCCAGAGCCATCACAAGGAAAACGCTGCACGGGAAGTAATGATATGCAAAGGTCAGGCGCGGCACGAATACCCACGGCAGAAGCTGTGCAAGATAGGCGAGGACTATGAAAAGCGCATTTCTCTCCCGACGGCTTACCGCAATAAAAACCAGCACCGCAATCGCTACCAGTCCGCCCCAGCACAGAACGGGATTTACAAACGCGCCGAAGGAGGAGCGTGTACCGTCATTGAAATCGTCAAGGTAATAGAGGATCGGGCGGATGTCCAATATCCACTGATACCACTTGGAGGAATACGGATGCTCCGCAACAAGACCGGAATGGTAGGAAAACATGAGCTGCTGGTTGCCGAGAACCATGTGGGCGTACTCTTTTTTGAAGAACATCCCGATACCGCTCATGCCGTATGCTCTGCCGTAGGCAAAATAGCTCACATAATAGATCGCGGCGGGTATGATGACAAAAAACACAACGCAGAACAGGGCATTTTTTATAAACGCCTTTACACCGTCTTTGCAATAGAACGCCCAATAGCCGAGCCATATCACCGCAAGTCCCGCTCCGGCATACAATCCCGTCCATTTTGAAGCAGCGCCCAGGCCGAAGCTCACTCCCGACAGGGCAAGAAAACAAAGAGCCTTTTTACTCTCTCCCTTATCGTTCTCGGTTATGAACAGATACATGAAGAGGTACATCAGCAGTATGAAGAACACGCCGTAGGTATCTATCGTTGCGATCCTGGTCTGAACAAAATGCATGAAATCAGAGGCGAGCACAACGGTGCACGCCGTGGGTGCGGTCCGTCCGCCGAACATTTTTTTCACGAAGATATACATTATCGGCAGCATCAGCACACCGAAAAACGTACCGGAGAAGCGCCAGCCGAAGGGCGTCATGCCGAAGAGCTTTATTCCCAGAGCAATTATCAGTTTGCCGAGCGGCGGATGCGACACCTCATAGGGTTGGACACTGTTCAGATGCTCCCATGCTGTACGGGCATGATATATCTCGTCAAAATAAGAGGAGTTGTGAAAGTCACTCTTTACGACTGCCGTGTCCTGCTCATCGCAGAGCATCGAAGAAGCCCCGTCGTTTGCGGGGATCAGTTCCATAAGCTCGCCGTCATCGCCGTAAAGGGCGATCTCGCCGAACCATACGGCTCCATTGCCGGTGACGCGCATAAATCGAGGCACGTCAGAATACTGCGGGGAAAACTCTTTCCATTTCAGGTCTGCCTGATAATCCTGCTCAAGCTCTCCCGCTTTGTGCCATACGTTGCCGTCCTGCGAAAATTCAAGCGTATAGCAGCCCTCACCGACGCCGCAGAAATACATGATGCGTGAAGGGAAATTTTCACCGTCCAGCCGGAACGAGGCACTTGCCCCCTGCATATTCACAAAGGTCTGCGGGGAGCTTGTGTTTCCGAGACCGGTAAAGGCGACAACGCCGTAGATCACGGCAATCGTCGCCATAATAAGCGCATCTTTCCTGTCAAGTCTTTTCGGGCAGTTCTTTCCGTCCGGCAGAGGACAGAAGCGAATATCCGGCAGCTCGATATAAAACAGCAGAAGCAGGAGAAATAATGTGATCGGGAAGATATAGGTTATTTTCATGCTTTCAGAATGTTGTGCAGCTCATGAACGTCAGTCAGGACATAATCGGGTTTTCTTTCTGCCGCTTCGACCATTGTGCTGTCCGTCTCGCCGGAAAGGACAAGCACCGAGACGGCTCCGGCATTCTGTGCAACGGCAATATCCGTATAAAGTCTGTCGCCCACACAGCAGATCTTCTCATTGGGGATGCCGGTCATCGCAGAGATGACATCCACCATATTCCGGTTGGGCTTGCCTATATAGGTGGGTTTTTTCCCGCTGGAAGCGGTCAGCAGAGCGCAGATCGAGCCGCAGTCGGGCAGGACCTCATCATGCGGCATGGGGCAGACCCAGTCGGGATTGGCGGCAATAAATGCCGCACCGCGGCGAAGAAAATGGCATGCCCTGTCGAGCTTTTCGTACACAAGCTCCGTATCGAAGCCCTGCACCACAACGTCCACGCTCTCCGCGTCGGTATGACCGGCGTCATCGTTCACAAGGTCGATCCCGTAGCTGACAAGCTCACGGTAAAACGCTCTTGTTCCGGCGAGATACACCTTTGCGCCTTTGTGGCGCTGATTGAGATACATCCCCGTAGCCATACCGGAGGTAAATACATTTTCTCTCTCACACGGGAAGCCGAGTCTCCTCAGTCTCGTGATATAGTCCTCTCCGGCGCGGGAGGAGTTGTTTGTAAGATATATATATCTTTTCCCCAGAGAAGGCAGCTCATTCATCAGCTCGACAGCCCCGAAATAAACATTGTCTCCGAGATAAAGCGTGCCGTCCATGTCAAAAAGGAAAAGCTCGCATTCTTTCAGTTTCCGATAACTCATATCCGCCTCCAAACCAACGTCATTAAATAAGAAAACCTGTCTCCGTAGGGCGGGGGCTTGCTCCCGCCGAAATGTCCGACACACTGCTTTTCTGCGGCGGGAGCAAGCCCCCGCCCTACAGTGGGAAATCGCTAACTAAATGACATTAGCCTCCAAACAGCTAAATTCTTTTATAATTATAACTCCATTCTGCTATTTTGGCAAGTATTTAAGCTGTCTGTATGCCAGCGGGGTCGTTCCTTCAATTTTTTTGAACACCTTGATAAAATAACTCGTATCTGTAAAGCCCAATCCGGATGCAATATCCGCCACGCTTTCCGCGCCTTCACGCAGCAGCTCTCTCGCCTTGTCTATCTTTCTTCCGACAACATAATCGGTAAAGTTCATGCCTATTTCCCGCGTAAAGATCTTTGAGAAATAGCTGTGGCTGAGCTTACACAGATCTGCCATTTCATGCATGGTGACAGCAAGCTCCGGATGCTCTTCAATGTATACGAGTACGGGATAAAGCTGATGGTCTTCGTTTATCGGAAATCTGTATGAAACCTTCGTTTTGGGAGCAGGCTCCGGCATCATGCTCTGCTCTTCGATAAGCGGAGTCAGCACGTTTTGGAACACCCATTCATAGGAGCGGTTCTCCGTTTTGAGAGCCACTATCCTGTCCACCATATAGTTTGTCAGATTCCACAGGACGTTGCCTATCTTAACCATCCGGTCCTCTTCTATCTCCGGCATCTGCTTAAACAGTCTGCTGAGCCTCAGTTTCAGAGCGTCATCCTCGCCGTCATCGAGTCGGCTTCTCACATCGTTGATAACGCTGGAACGCTGAGCCGGGCTTTCGCCCTTCACGCGCACCTGCCCGAAGCAAATGATCCCCATATACCTGCTCTGTACCGTCACCGGCACGCAGCCGAAGGTTACGCCTGCGTGACAGTGCGAAATAAACGGTCTGTTAGTGCGCTTGGCTTCAAGACCGCCGAGAGCGGCGCATTTCATGCACCGGCGATGTCCCTCCGGATGTTCGAGAATCGTCCTGCAAAATCCGCAGTTCCCGGAGGTTTCCACAAGAGGCGCATATTTGAGATCCGTCATTGTGATCGCAACGCTGAAAGCTTCGGAAAGGCTTTTGAGCAGCTTTCCCCACTCGGGAAAGCTGAAAATATCTGCAAGCTCAAGTTCTTCTACGCTCATTTTGTCACCTCAAATATTTTATATTTTATATTTTCTTTGAGCATAACAAATTCGCACTGCTTTTTCAACATATTTTTCTGTTTTCAGCAAATTTCACGATTATATCAAATTCAGATTTTGCCATATATGATTTTTTGTTCACATCAGCGGTAATATCAAGCACCGATAAAACGCTATTAAATTATACTCTCGCATACTTCCCGTCAGGGATATGATCACATTTCTCTTGTTCTTCACCCTTAAAATTGTATCTGATAAAAAACATTTTGTACTATATTGCAGCAAATATTTTATATTTATGCGTATAATGATACGATGCCATAAAACCGTACCTTTTGCTGCTGCCGGAGCTCACTTTCGGCTGAAAATGCCGCAGGCAAACACCTGCGGCATTAATACTGTTTATTTTCTTTCAACTACGGCTTTGACAAGCCTCCATGTGCGCTCCAGCGATGGCAGATTTAATCTTTCCTTGGGGCTGTGGATGTCAATAAGGTCGGGACCGAGAGCCACAGTGTCGAGACCGGGCATTTTCTCCTGAAACAGACCGCATTCAAGTCCGCCGTGAGTCATGACGACCTCGGGGGCATGACCGTACTGCTCGGCAAATACCGCGGAGACCTTGTCGCGCAGAGGCGAGACATCGGCAAACTCCCACGCGGGATATGCGCCGCGGAAGCTGACGCTGCCGCCGAGAGACTCATACAAAAGCCTCAGCTTCTCGCCCAGCATCTCTTTTTGAGTGCGGACGCTGCTTCTGACGGAGTAACCGGCTGTCATTGCGTTTTCGGTGAGTCTCAGTACGCCCATGTTCAGAGAGGTCTGCACAAGACCTTTCAGCTTCTGGCTCATCTCAAATATGCCCTGAGGTGTGCACATGAGAGCGCAGATGATCTTCTTTGTGCCCTCTGCGTTGACAACGCACTGCTCCTTAGTCTCAAAGGCTTCAAAGCTTACAAAAATGTCGGGGTCAGCGGGGTTATATTCTTTGGTGAAGTTTGCCGCCATCTCCTTTGCGGCAGCTTCAAGCTTTTCCGCATCAGCCGCATCGAAAGCGATCACTGCCTCGGTTCGGTTGGTGATGACATTGTCGGCTCTGCCGCCGAACATATCGACCATGCAGATCGGTGCGACTGCTTCAAGCGCGTGGAGCACTCTGCCCAGAAGAATGTTTGAGTTGGCGCGTCCTTTGTCGATCTCCGCGCCGGAGTGACCGCCGACAAGTCCGCCGATAACGAGCTTTGCACCGGCAAGTTTCCTGCACTCGCGCTCAACGGGGATCATACAGTCTGCTCTCATGCCGCCGGCACAGCCGACAGTGAGAACGCCCTCCTCCTCGGAGTCAAGGTTGAGCATGGCGCGTCCTGTAAGCGGTGAGCAGTCAATGCCCATCGCGCCGTCCATGCCGACCTCCTCATCGACCGTGAACACTGCCTCAATGCGCGGATGTCCCATAGAATCATCGTCCAGAACAGCCATAGCCATGGCAAGCGCGATGCCGTCGTCACCGCCGAGGGTCGTCCCGTCGGCACGGAGCCAGTCGCCTTCAACTATGAGGGTAAGACCGTCCTTCGTGAAGTCGTGGGAAGAACCTTCGACCTTCTCGCAGACCATGTCCATGTGCCCCTGAATGATAAGGGCAGGCTCGTTCTCGTAACCTTTGGCAGCTTCCTTTATTATAATTACGTTGTTAAGAGCGTCCTGATAGTATTCAAGACCGCGCTCCTTTGCAAAATTCACGCAAAGGTCGCTTATCTGCTTCGTGTTGCCAGAACCGTGAGGCACGGAGCACAGCAGCTCAAACCATTTCAGAACCTCTTTAGGCTCAACATTCGATAAAACTCCCATGATGTATCTCCTTTGTATCCATAAAACATTTATTTCACGTTGTCTTGTATTGTACCATTTCACAGTATCAACTTCAAGAGGGAATAAAAAATCAAGCGGGACGAAAGTTTATTTTTCCGCTTGCAATTTGACCAAGTATTGCATATAATAGTGATGTAGATACCGGAAACGGTATTAACAGCGGGCGTATCTCAGCCCTTAAGTGAGACATTTATGAGTGGGCGTATCTCAGCTCATAAGTGAGACATTTATAAGTGAGTGTTTCGCTGCTATGAATGCGAGCTTAACAGCAGAGGCGGAAATAATCTGCCTCTGTTTTTTCAATCAAAACAAATTAAAATACTCCCGCGTTGTGTCGGATTTGACACAGCGCGGGAGGATCATTTTATATATCAGCTTCTCAGCAGCCGGGCTTGCCGAGCATACGGAACATATTCTTCTTATAAGCTTCAACGCCGGGCTGGTTGAAGGGATTTACGCCGGTGAGGTAGCCGGAGATGCCGCACGCCATCTCAAAGAAGCAGACGACGGATGCAAAGCCCGCCTCGTCGCGTCTGTCGGCAAAGAGCTGGATGTTGGGCACGCCGCCGGAGATATGCGCCTGACGTACCGCCTCGGTGACAACGGTGCTGATATCGGCTAAATCGCGCCCGCTCAGATAGTTCAGACCGTCGGCGTTTTCACTGTCAAAGGGAACGACATAGTTTTTGCGGCTGTGCTCAAAGGTGACAACGGTCTCCATCAGGAAACGGACGCCCTCCTGAATGTACTGACCCATGGAGTGCAGGTCAGCGGTGTACTCAACTGAGGCGGGGAAGATGCCGACGCCGTCCTTGCCCTCGCTCTCGCCGTAGAGCTGCTTCCACCACTCGCCCATGAAGCGGAAGGAAGGCTCATAGCAGGCAAGTATCTCAACGCCGTAGCCCTTGCGGTACAGGCAGTTGCGTGCGGCGGCGTATTCAATGGCACTGTTGGAAACGTCTCTGACGGAAAGCTGTGCCATTTCCTCGATGGCGCAGTCGATAACCTTGCGCACGTCAATACCGGCAACAGCCATCGGCAGCAGACCGACAGCGGACAGAACGCTGAAGCGTCCGCCCACGTCATCGGGAACGATGAAGCTCTCCCAGCCGTACTTATCGCCCTGCTCTTTCAGTGCGCCGCGGTGAGCGTCGGTGGTCATAATGATATGCTCGTCGGCCTTGTCGCCGTATTTCTTATGCAGAAGCTCGCGGAAAATACGGAAGGATACGGCGGGCTCCATCGTGGTGCCGGACTTGGAAATGACGTTCACATCGAAATCGTCATCACCGATACGCTCTATAAGGTCGCACAGGTAGTCGGGAGAAACGCCGTTGCCCGCGAAATATACGGTGGGGTCGCCCTTGGCGGGGATGGGACGCAGAAGCTCAATAGCGCCGCGTGCGCCGAGGTACGAGCCGCCTATGCCGATCACGACAAGAGCCTTGGAGCGGCTGCGGATCTTTGCGGCACACTCGCAGATACGGTCAAGCTCGGTGTCCCTGATACGCTGGGGCAGCTCCATCCAGCCGGTAAAATCGGCTCCTGCGCCGCTACCGGTCACGAGAGTGTCAAAGGCTTTGAGCGCGGCATCATAGTCGACGGCTTCGCTGAGAAACTGCTTTGCACCTGAAAGGTCTACTTTTATCATATATTTAATCTCCTTTGTATAGTTTTCGGTTATTTTCGCATGGCGGGAGCAAGCCCCCCGCCCTACAGTCGGGCTGTAAGTCAACTATTCATATTATAATCACTTTTCTTATTATTTCAATACGGTATTTTGACGATAATCCGCGTTCAAGCCGACCGTGCCGCCTGCGATTATTTTGAAAATGTCCCAAAAGCCCATGCGTTCGACAGCGTATCCGGCAACAAGGGGAATATCTGCAACGTGTTTGCCGCCGCAGTTTACCGTGACAGTTCCCAGTCTGTCGCCTTTTTGTACAGGGGCATTCACACACTCCTCCATGGCTATGTCATAGCCGATCTCGCCCGTGTTTTTCTCTATAAGCGCCGTCTCGGATCCGTCATAGACCACCGTGACGTATTTGTTTTTCCCCATCTCCACGCGAACGGGTGCGAGTTCGTCGGGTGCACGCAATGAACACAACTCATAGGAGCCGAAGCCGAAATCCAGCATCGCCGATGCTTCCGCATTCCGTATATCGGCATTTTTAGCGTGCATTACGACCGCGATATACTCCACCCCGTCCCGCTCCGCCGTAGCAGAAAGGCAGTAACCGGCAGTCGAGGTGTAGCCCGTTTTCAGTCCCGTACAGTCGGGGTAGTAATATACGAGCTTATTCGTGTTGCTCAGACCGAATTCGCCGTTTCGGATAGTGTCCATCCAGATCGTTGTGTACTGCTTTATCATGTCGTGCTTTATAAGCTCCCGCGACATCGCCGCCACATCCAGTGCGCAGGTATAATGCCGTCCGTCATCAAAAAGACCGGTACAGTTCGTGAAATGGGTGTCTTTTAATCCGAGCTCGGCGGCTCTGTCGTTCATGCGCTTTACGAACTTTTCCTCGCTTCCCGCAATATGCTCCGCCATCGCCACGGCGCAGTCGTTGGCAGAGACGACCGCGATGCATTTAAGCATCTCATAAACGCTCATCTTCTCTCCTTCCGCAAGAAACACACAGCTCCCCCCGAAGGTTGAGGCACGTCTGCTCGCCGTCACCGTATCATCGACAGAGAGCCTTCCGGTCTCTATATCCTCCACGATCAGCAGCATTGTCATGATCTTTGTGATGCTCGCCGGAAAAAGATGCTCCCGCCCGTTTTTTTCGTAGATGATCTTCCCCGTCGTTTTCTCCGTCAGCACCGCTGCCTGCGCCGATATCGACGGAAAACCCATGTCGTTTTCCGCCCGACAGCACGGCGCCGCAGCCGTCATAAGCAAAGCAATGCAGATAAATGCAGCTATTCGCCTCATAATGATCCTCCCGAAATATGTTCACCTCATTTTATGAACGAAATAGTTACGATATAACAGGTTTACATTTGAGGACATTATTCTCCGTATTTTCTGCATAAGTGAATATGTCAAAATTTTGAAAGCCGTGATAAGCGCAGAGTTTTCAACATTTTCAACAGGGTTTTCAACACACGTGTATGAATATACGGCAAAAAATTCTTTCATTCAGTTTACATAAAATTTTTATCAGAGTTTAAGAAATCATTACGAAAAATTTACAAATTAGTATCTTGACGGTTTGCCGTGCTGAGTGTATATTATTTATAATCGTGTTTATCCGGAGGATCGTATGAGACGCTTTATAAAATGGGATAAAAAATATCTGTATTACGGCATTACGGCGTTCTGCGTCATTGCTGCTTCTATAGTATTTTTCATGCTCCTGAAATATATCGGTTTTCTCGGAAAAGGGATCAGCACGCTTGTAAGGATATTGAGTCCGTTCATTTGGGGACTTGTGATCACCTATTTATTTAATCCTTTCATGGTACGCACGGAAAAGAACCTGTTCCTGCCTCTCACCGAAAAGCTGTATAGAAAAAGCAAAAAAACCGGAAAGGGCATGGCGAGAGCTCTTTCGGTTCTGCTGTGTGAGATCGTTCTGCTTGCGATCATAGTTGCGCTGATCTATCTTATTATCCCTCAGCTGTATTCCAGTATCGAAACCATCGTTCAGAACGGCGATAAGTATATAAACGATCTGAGCTCATGGGTACAGGCCACTCTTGCAGACTATCCCGACATCGAAGGCTACGTCATGGCCGCTCTGGACAGCACCAGAGACAGTCTGATGGAATGGCTGCGCACGACTCTTCTGCCTGAACTGGGCAGTCTCGTCACCAACGTCACCTCCGGCGTCGTTTACACCTTCAAGACAATCTACAACCTGATCATCGGTATTATCGTTTCGATCTATCTTCTCGGCAACGTTGAAGGCTTCTGCGCGGGCAGCAAGAGATTTATGTACAGTATATTCTCCGTTGATACCTGCCAGAAGATCAGAGAAGCGCTTCTTTTTGCCGACAAGACCTTTATGGGCTTTATCTCCGGCAAGCTGCTTGATTCCGCGATCATCGGGCTTATCTGCTATATTTTCTGTGCCGTCGCGGAAATGCCATATGCTCTGCTCGTCAGCGTCATCGTAGGCGTAACGAACATCATACCTTTCTTCGGTCCGTTTATCGGGGCGATCCCCAGCGCACTCATCATTTTGCTTGTAAGTCCGATAAAATGTCTCGTATTCATAGTATTTATCTTTGTCCTTCAGCAGATCGACGGAAACTTCATCGGTCCGAAAATTCTCGGCAGCACCACCGGTATCAGCGGCTTCTGGGTCATGTTCTCGATCATCCTCGGTGCGGGACTCTTCGGATTCTGGGGGATGCTTCTGGGCGTTCCCGTATTCGTCGTTATCTACACCGCGGTAAACAACAGCATCGAAAAGCGTCTCCGTCGGAACGGGCTTCCGATCGAAGCGGAGGAGTACGGCAGGCTTGATTACATCGACCCCGTTACCCATGAGCCGGTCAGGTCGATAACCGAAAGCAACGACAAGACCGTCAAGTAATTCTGTTCTCTCTCAAAAAAGCATAAATACAGCGACAGCGCCGATTTTGGCACTGTCGCTGCTTTTTTCTTATTCGCTTTCATACTCATTTCTGATTAAACTCCCATGCGCTAAATGTGCACCACGATAAATGAAAGCTGACTGCGCATGGGAGTTTTTCGCATCCG
>JAUNND010000045.1 GCA_030531595.1 Eubacteriales bacterium
CTTACCGGTAAAGCCTTACTTTTTGATATAAAATTATTAACCGAAGCACAGAAGCGGGATATTCCCACAGCGGCCAGAAGCGCAAACAAGGGGACGAATATATAAATATATCTGGCTCTGGCTTCAAAAAGAATTTCATAGAGGAATATTCCGATTATGCAGAGAAAAAAGGTACTGTATTCTTTTTTCCGATCTTTTCTGACCGTAAAACCTGCCAATAAGACGAATGAAAGCTCGGATACCCATATCAGTTGTGCTGAATTTTTGTATATCGGGTAAAGTGCGCCTTCCACTTCGGCTGCGGAATAATAAAGCTGGCGAAGAAAGTGTGAAAGACGGGTCGTTTCGGGCAATATGTTGACTATGAAAAATCCCTCAACACCCCATGCAAAGGTGCCGTCGTTGAATACAAGCAGAAGCTTTTTCTTCAAATGCTCCAGAAGTCCGATAACGCCCAGCTCTTTAATACGTTCAAAAGCATTATGAAGGTTGGCAACACTTCTTTCAGAGACCGTCTTATAGGACATGGATGCAGCGACATCCGGATAATAGAAGCCTCCGTCCGTCTGCGTGTTCAGCCCCATATTAAAGAAATGTGTTATGCCGAAGCGCTTGTTTGGATCGGGGAAATACCAGATTTTAAGGCACAGATAATCAATAAGCTTGCTTACAAAAAGTGCAATAAGCACACACCCGGCTATCATGCATACAAAATCGAGAATTTTTTTTAAAACGGTCGATCTTTTTGGGGAGAATAATTCGATAAGCGCGGCAGAAATAAGAGGTATTGCACAGGTGGGCTTCAGATAATATCCGATGATCGAGACAAAAGCAATCAGAAGGCAATGAACGGCGGAGCTTAATTTGCTGTTTTTAGGTTTTATGTACAGATAAATTACAAGGATCGGGACGAAAAGACAGAGCGTATCCGAATAGAAAACAGATACCCACGGGGAAATCCCAATGGTGATGACCGATAAAAAATAGGCGAGAAGGGAAGTCCGTTCTGTGCATAACAGCCGTGCGGTTTTATATACCAAAAGGCATGAAGCAGAGTTGACAGCACAGCCGACAGATGCAAGACACATAAGGTCAAACGGAATCTTAAAAAGACCGGTCAGCCTGTTCAAGGTCATAAGAAATGACTCAATAAACAGAAGAAGCAGATTATTGGGATAGTATGAAAAGGAATAGTTGTTCTCAGCGGCCCAGCCTTCTCCGGTGATAACAAGAACCGAGGCATTGGTTATGGCACCGGCATCCCAATCCGTAATGAAAAGAATACTTTTGCAGACATAAAGCTGCCAGACAAACAGGATAAGTGAAAAAACATATACAAAGCGGTCGAGCTTAGGTTTCTTGCGGAGCTGTTTATCCCGCCGGTTCGCCGTTTTATCTGTGACTGCCGAAAAAACAAGTATGAGAAATACACCGACAAGAAGAAAAACGATATTAGGAAGGCAAAAATCCTTTTTTAATGTATAGCTTGTCGAGGAAAAGAAAAACAAGAGAACTAAAACAACAGCAATGCACAGACAGAAAAAACGGTCGACAAGATCATAAAATCGGAATTTCATAGCAAAAAGCTCCAATCAGGGTGTATCTGTATCATATCGGTCAGAAGCAAAGAAAAGCTGTCAGCGGGAGTAAGCAACGCCCACTCCCGCTGACATTATTTCAGCATAGTCTTGCACCGGCGGGAACGGAGTCGTCGAGCATGACAAGGTTTAGCTCCTCCTTGCCGTCTACCTCGCGGACTGCGGACAGCAGCATACCGTCGGACATCTGCCCCATCATCTTTCTCGGAGGCAGGTTGAGGATTGCAACGACCGTCTTTCCGACAAGCTGCTCCGGCTCATAGAACTTGCGGATACCGGAGAGGATCTGACGGGGAGTACCGGAGCCGTCGTCGAGCCGGAACTTCAAAAGCTTATCGGACTTCTTGACGGCCTCGCATTCCAAAACCTTGCACACGCGCATATCGCACTTTGAGAAGGTCTCAAAATCAACATCGGGGAGAACAGGCTCGACCTTGACCTGCGGACCCTTTGCCTTCTTTGCCAGTGCGACAAGCTCTTCAATGGCCTTGTCGATATCGAGACGAGGGAAAAGAGTCTCGCCCTTGTGGATCGCTGCACCCTCGGGCATAGTCTCGCACAGGCTTTCCCATGTGCGGTATTCGTCCGATGCGCCGATCTGCTCAAATGCCTTTACGCAGGTCTCGGGCATGAAGGGAGCGAGCATGATGAGGGAAACGCGCAGAGCCTCTACCAGATTGTACATGACGGCGGCGAGTCTGCCCTTGCCCTCCTCGGTCTTCGCAAGGACCCAGGGAGCGGTCTCGTCGATGTACTTGTTGGCACGCTGGATGAGCCTGAAGACCTCTTCCAGAGCCAGATGGAGCTGGAAGCCGTCCATCTGGAGTGCGTATTTTTCGGGAGCAGCCTTTATCATATTGAGAAGATCGTCGTCAAGTGCGTCACCGGTGCGCTCTGCGGGAATGACGCCGCCGAAATACTTCTCTACCATCGCGGTCGTGCGGGAAACCAAATTGCCTAAATCGTTTGCAAGATCGGTGTTGATGGTGGAAATGAGCAGCTCATTGGAGAAGGTGCCGTCGGAGCCGAAGGGGAAGGTGCGCAGCAGGAAGAAGCGCAGAGCGTCAACGCCGAAGTAATCGGCCAGAATGTAGGGGTCAATGACGTTGTCGGACTTGTTCGCCTTGGACTTGGAGACCTTGCCGCCGTCAATGACGAGCCAGCCGTGACCGTAAACGCGCTTGGGAACGGGCAGCTCCATACTCATGAGCATTGCCGGCCAGATAATGGAGTGGAAACGGACGATCTCCTTGCCGACGATGTGCACGTCTGCCGGCCAGTATTTATCGTAATCGTCGTATTTATCGTTGAGGTAGCCGAGGGCGGTGATGTAGTTGGAGAGAGCGTCTACCCAGACATAGACGACGTGACCCGGGTCAAAGTCCACGGGAACGCCCCAGTCAAAGCTTGTACGGGAGACACAGAGGTCTTCAAGACCGGGCTTGATGAAGTTGTTGATCATTTCGTTTACGCGGGAGGGGGGAGTGAGGAAGGTGCCGGTCTCAAGGAGCTCCTGTACGGGCTTTGCGTACTTGGAGAGACGGAAGAAGTATGCCTCCTCCTCAGCGTCTATTACATCGCGTCCGCAGTCGGGGCACTTGCCGTCGACAAGCTGGCTCTCGGTCCAGAAGCTCTCACAGGGAGTGCAGTATTTGCCCTTATAGGTGCCCTTGTAGATGTCGCCCTTGTCGTACATCTTTTTGAACTCGCGCTGAATGGACAGTACGTGATAATCGTCGGTAGTGCGGATGAAGCGGTCGTTGGAGATGTTCATCAGCTTCCAGAGATCCTTGATGCCGTTTTCACCCTCGACGATCTTATCGACGAACTGCTGCGGGGTAACACCGGCGGCCTTTGCTTTTTCCTCTATCTTCTGACCGTGCTCGTCGGTACCGGTGAGAAACATGACGTCATAACCGCGCAGCCTTTTGTAGCGGGCGATGGCATCGGTTGCAACGGTGCAGTAGGTGTGACCGATGTGCAGCTTATCGGAGGGGTAATATATAGGGGTGGTGATGTAAAAAGTCTTCTTTTCCATTTTCTCGTTCCCTTTCAAAAGAGTAAATTAATAAGCAACTTCTCCGCCCATGGCAGCAGCCTGTGCCTCACGGGCGTTGTATGCGTCGACAAATTCGTGCGTGTGGTAAACGTCATATATCTCTGTGATCATATCGATCTGATTTCCGTAGGCGTCAAAAACATCTCTGAAGACCTGTGCTCCGTAGCCCTCAAACAAATCGGGGTATTTGGCGTTGTTGTATCCCAAAACGGTGGATCGGGTCACGATGTATGTGCCGTCGATATTCGTTCCGTAAATACGGATCGTTAAAGCTCTGTTTTCAACATCGCATTCGGCGGAAATTCTGATCGGGTAAGCGGTGTCGTTCCTGAATTTGAAATTGGGATTGGGCCAGCTTACCGTGGCATCGTAGCCTTTTTCTATATAATCGGAGGGGAAGTAGTGAGGACTTCTCTCTACAGTCGTCAGACCGTAGCCGCTGAGCATAGCACAGTACAGCGTAGACGACACCTGACACACACCGCCGCCGATCTCCTCGACGACTTCACCGCTGGAGTAGGCTCCTGCGGGAAGAAATCCGCCCTCCTCTGTGCGCTGCCCTACGATGTCGTTATAAGAGAATACTTCACCCGGATAGAGGACGTAGTCATTGATCTTGGAGCTTGCAAGGCAGAGGTTGTTGATACGGTTGTCATTGCTGTTGGGGAAATATGTGGTCCGCTCTCCTAAAACGTCACGGAAAAGCAGGGATTCAAGAAGCTCTGTTGTGATCTCGGGATAGGTGAGCGTCATGGGGATGATTACTTCCTTTGCCGGAGCGGCATCCGACCACAGAGACATGGCGCTGCTGACATCGAACTCACACCCGACGACCTCATCAATGACCGTAAAGGTATTGTCATCGGAGAAGTACGCGTCCTGCGGCTCCCGTGCAAGTTCGGTGTGAATGGCGTCGAAGTCGGGCATTTCGGGGTCAACGGAAAGCAGATCATAGCTGATGCTGCTTTTTCCTTCCGCGAGTGCGGCACTGATCTCGGAAGCGATCGCGTCTTTGTCGAACTGAAAACCGCCGGCACCCTTGACCATTCTGAGGACGGAGTTCTCTTTATCGATCGTATAACCGGCCTCGCCGGAGAGCCTGTTAAGCTCTGCAATGCCCTCGTCGATCTGCGCGTAGATGTATTCTGTACTCAGCTGGGCGCTGTCACTGTTTACTTCCGCCGGAACGAACAGACATTTCAGATAGCTGAGAAGATTTGCATACCAGTTGCCGTCACGCCCGTATTCAAACGCCATTTCGGCGGCTTCTTCCTTCGTGGGCATGGCGCCTGACCGGCACATATCGATCTCAAAATCCGATGTGTTCAGCAGCGTGACGGTAAGCGGTCTCGAAGCGAGGATGTCCCAGCCGGCTGTTTCGAGAATATCCGCCGCCATGTCTTTTTTGACACCGCCGAGGAGGATACCGCCGAAAGAGACATTGGGATAGACCGTATCGCTGTATGTGACATAGGCGCCGGCTGCCGTGACAGCGGCAGAGACCATGATCACAATGGCAAGAAAAACGAGAAATGCAACTCTGACCTTCCTGCGGCGCTCACGGCGAGCCTCTTTTCGGGGATTATACGGCTTTTTGGGAGACTCGTATTCCTCGTCGTCCTCATCGTCGCCGTAATCGTCCGGATAGACGTCATACTGCTGCCGGAGCATCTGTTTTTTTGTTCTTTTTTTGTCTCTGCTCATATCTGTCCCCGCCGTTCATAGTTTACTGTGAAAGCTATGGCCTCCGCAGCTTAGATTTTTTCATTTTTCGCGGCTGTTCTCGCCTCGTAAAGCTCGGAGAATAATTCGTCCTCGCCCTTGGGCAGATCAATATCCGGTTCCTTCTTTTCATCTTCAAGAAGCCAGGGCGTCCCTTCAAGCCTGCCGGTCGCCTGAACCTCAAGCAATATGCCGATAAGCTGATTTGATATGAGAAATCCGGGAACCGTAAAGTGCCAGCGGTCGTCTGTTTTTTCAGCCCAGCCTTTTTTCTCAAAGGCGGCGAGAGCTCTTTCCACAGGACGGAAATCACACTGGCAGTGCTCACGGTAGTCGATCTCCGACATACCGCGGGCGGTGCGCATGGCAAGCATGACATACTCCACTGCTCTGCCGAACTGGTCAACAGTCTCGTATTCGTCGACCAGAGCCGTATTGCGGTAGACAGCGGAGATATAGCGTTTCAGATCTCTGATAAAGCTGTATCTGACTTTTTCTATACAGGAGTGTGCGCCGGGACCGAAGCCCATATAGTCATCCAGATTCCAGTATTTAAGATTGTGCTTCGATTCAAAGCCGGGGGCACAGAAATTCGAGACCTCATAGTGCTCGTATCCGTAGCGCTTGAGCATGGCGGCGGCATAGGAATACATATCGGCCTGCTCGTCATCGTCCGGCAGGACAGGGGAGCCGTTATACTCCCGGTACATTCTCGTGCCTTCTTCGAGCTTGAGCCCGTAGCAGGAGATATGCTCCGGATGAAGAGCCACGATCTTCGATAAGCTGTCCGCCCATTCACCCTTTGTCTGGCTGGGCAGACCGTACATGAGGTCAACGCTTATGTTGTCAAAACCGGCTGCGCGGGCGTCGTTGAATGCCTTTACGGCCTGCTGATAGTTGTGCCTGCGGCCGATGAGCTTGAGAAGGTTGTTGTCGGTGGCCTGAACACCTATGGAAAGACGGTTTACGCCTTCCTCGCGCAGAAGCTGCAGGTCGCCGAGGTGCATACTGTCGGGATTGCATTCGACCGTGATCTCCGAATCCAGCCGCACGTTTCCGTTGAGCTTGAGTTCGTTGAGGATTTCGACGATGCGCTCGGCACCGTAATAGCTGGGAGTGCCGCCGCCGAAATAGACCGTGTCGACCTCATAGTTTTTTATGGATGCCGAGGATTCGTCGATATGATCCAGAAGGGCGCTCTGATAATCCGGCATGATGTGCTCACAGCCGGAGACGGAGTAAAAATCGCAGTAGGCGCATTTGCTGGCACAGAACGGTATGTGAATGTAGATCCCGAGGCGTCTTTTCATAAAACTGGGACTCCCTTAATGCGTTTGGAGCAATAATGGTTCGATTTGTAGGGCGGGGGCTTGCTCCCGCCGTAACCTATCGAAAACTCCAACTTTTCGGCGGGAGCAAGCCCCCGCCCTACGGAATACTGATATTGTCAGAACATTTCTCCGACCAGAGACACGAACTGAGCCGGGTCTTCGATCTCAAGACCCGCCATCATGGAGGCGAGAGTGAACATTACCTTTGAAAGCTTTTCCGCCTTGTCCTTGTCGTTATCATAGGCGTCGAGCAGGACTTTTACCGCGTTGTGTTCCGCGTTCAGCTCCAGAACACGGTTAGCACGGAGCTTGCGCATCTCTTCACTCGGACCGCGGCGGAAATACTTCTCCATTTCAAGCGTCATGCCGCCCTCGGAGGTGAGAGCGCAGGGCATATCGCCGAGCTTGTTGGAGAATTTCACCTTTGAAACATCTTCGCCGACAGCTTCCTTTACAAAATCAAGAAATTCCCTGTTCTCGATATCGCGCTCTTCAGCGGCTTTCTTATCTTCATCGGTGTCGAAGCCGAGGTCATCGGTAATGACGTTGCAGAACATCTTGCCGTCCTGCTCACCAAGACACTCGAGCACCATTTCGTCGATCGCGCTTGTCAGATACAGAAGCTCAAACCCGCGCTTTTTGACCTCAGTGCACTGAGGCAGGCTCATGGCGTGCTTTACGGAGTCGGAGGTGGCGTAGTAGATGACCTTCTGAGACTCCGGCATATTCTCCACATACTCCTTGAGCGTTACCTGTCTGTCCTCGGAGGTATAGAATATCAGCAGATCGCGCAGAAAGTCCTTATATCTGCCGTACTCGTCGCAGACGCCGCACTTGAGATGGATACCGAAGTTTTTGAAGAATTCAGCGTACTTTTCTCTGTCATCCTTCATCATCTTTTCCAGCTCGCCCTTGATCTTCTTTTCAAGATTCTGACCGATGACCTTGAGCTGGCGGTCATGCTGGAGAATTTCACGGGATATGTTCAGCGACAGATCGGGGGAATCAACGATGCCCTTGACGAACTCAAAGTAATCATGTACGAGCTTGTCGCACTTCTCCATGATCATAACGCCGTTGGAGTAGAGCGTGATGCCGCCCTTGTTGTCGCCGACGAAGGCACGTTCGTTTTCCTCGCCGGGAATAAAGAGCATTGCCTTGTAGGAAACGGTGCCTTCTGCGTTGATGCGGATCAGTGCGCAGGGATCCTTGCGGCCTCTGTTCTTTTCTTTATAGTACTCGATGCATTCTTCATCGGTGACATCGTTCTTGCTGCGCTGCCAGATGGGGACCATGCTGTTGACGGTCTCATTCTCGGTGACGGATTTGTACTCGTACTTGGGCGAACCGTCGTCGTACTTCTCACCGGTGAGGTAGCGTTCCTGATGCTCCACATCCATTTTGATGGGCCAGCGGACATAGTCGGAGTACTTCTTCACAAGAGCCTTGAGCTTCCACACCTCTAAGTATGAGCCGTAAATCTCGTCCTCGGTGTCTTCCTTGATGTGCATGATAACGTCCGTGCCGACGGAGTCTTTTTCATATTCGCTCACGGTATATCCGTCAGCTCCCTTGCTGACCCACTTCGCGCCCTTTTCCTCGCCGTATTTTCGGGTAAGTACAGTGACCTCGTCGGCGACCATAAAAGCGGAGTAAAAGCCGACACCGAACTGACCGATGATGGACAGGTCTTCGCCCTCAAGCTTGTCCCTGCCGGTCTCGTCTTTAAAGCTGAGAGAGCCGCTCTTGGCGATAACGCCTAAATTGTTTTCGGCCTCCTGTGCGGTCATGCCGATGCCGTTGTCGCGCACGGTTACGGTACGCGCATCCTTGTCAACGATGATGTCGATCCTGAAATCATCGCGGTTAAGCCCTACCTGATCGTCTGTCAGCGACAGGTAGCAGAGCTTGTCGATCGCATCGGATGCGTTGGATATGATCTCACGGAGAAAGATCTCCTTGTTGGTGTAGATTGAGTTGATCATCAGATCAAGCAGACGCTTGGATTCCGCCTTGAACTGTTTTTTTGCCATGGTTCGTTTTTTGCCTCCTATATTATTACATATCAATATATTATACCACAGCCGGCAGAAATTTCAACATTTCTTTCTGAAATCTTTCTGAAAATTATTCCGATAGTTCTTTACGGAAATTATTCCGATAGACATATTCACATTAATCTGCTATGATAAATAAAGAAAACCCCAAAGGAGTGTTAAATTATGACAAGAAAAATAAGATCGCTGATGATCGCGGCAGTTATTGTTCTCTCGCTTATTCTGACGGCCTGTGATGATGATTTTAAAGAGGTCGGTGAACCTGCCGCACGGAACGAAAACGCCGGATTTGTGAGCGTTTCCGATGTGGACGAGCTTCTTGCGGCCATAAAGCCGGATGCGAAGCTCCTGCTGAAACCAGGCAACTATGAGCTGAGCTCGGCGGAAAGCTACGGGATCGAGGACGGAGAATACTACGAGTGGCGCACGACCTATGACGGCAATGAGCTTATACTGACCGATGTAGACGGCCTCGTGATCAAGGGCGAGGACGACGATGGGGTCAGAATAACCTCCCGCTCGACCTATGCAAACGTACTGACGATAAAAAACAGCGCCGACGTCACACTGGAAAACCTCACAGTAGGGCATCTCGCAAAGCCCGGCACCTGCTCGGGCGGGGTGTTAGCGCTTGAGAGCATAAGCGACAGCCGGATTGAGGACTGCGAGCTGTACGGCTGCGGCGTCGTGGGCGTGGATGCGCTCAAATGCAAAAGGCTCGTTGTGAACGACTGCGAGATATACGAGTGCTCCGCCATCGCCGTCAATGCCGACAGCTCAACGGATATCCGCGTGACCGACTGCGATATCCATGACTGCGGCGGGGAGTACGGCGGCAGTGTCTTCTGGATGACGGGAACAACGGGATTTGCGGTCGTGGACTGCGAGATAGAGCGCAACAGCGTCAACTATCTGATGTACGCCTCCTACTGTCCCGAGACCTATATCTTAGGCTGTGAGACAAAGGACAATACCATCCGTGACGCCGTTTTCTGGCTGGCGGGAAGCGCCCCGAAGATCGAAGGGACGGAGCTTCACAACAACGCTTTTACAGCGTGGTATGACAGCACCTATTCTCCCACACCGGGTCTCCGCTGTACCGACAGAGCGGGAAACGAGCTCACCAATTCACAGCTTGAAAACATGAAAGAGGCAGAGTGCAGCTTTAACGGCCCCGTTATTCCCGAGGTGACGGCTCAGCCGGAGACGGTGAAGAATAAGGACGGCACAAAAACCGTTTATGTCAGGACCGCCGACGAATTTCTGACCGCCATTGCGCCCGACACAAGCATCCGGCTTGACTCAGAAGAGATAAATCTTGCCGATGCCTCAAACTACGGCAGCGGAAGCAGCGAGTTTTACCGTTGGGAAGCCTGCTACGACGGCCCGCAGCTCGTCATCGAACACTGCGATAACCTCAGCATTACAAGCGAGATCATGACGTGCATAACGGCAGAGCCGAGATATGCAAACGTGCTGACCTTTGAAAACTGCTCCGACGTGTGGCTCAGCGGCTTCAAGGCAGGACATACGGAGGAGCCCGGCTTCTGCACCGGAGGCGTTATCTATATGAACACCTGCAAAAACATGGCGGTCGACGGATGCAGACTCTACGGCTGCGGAACGCTCGGCGTGGAGGCGGATTACGTCGAGGGACTGAGCGTGACGGGCTGTGAGATCTACGACTGCACGCTGGGCGGCATTGTATTATATGAGACGAGAAATGCCGTCATGGAAAACTGCGATATCCACGACTGCGCAAAGCCCGCTATCACTGTGTTTGAGTGCTCCGGCGTGAGCTTTGTCAATGCCGACGGCAAGGGAAAATACCTCGACGACGGGCTTTATAACATCGAAAAAGGTCTGCCGTACATATGGGACTGGGAGAGCGAAATCCACGAGGAGGTGGAGCCGTCGCTGGACTTCCCTTCAATTGAGATCAACGCGGAAAACATAGCTTCCGAGAAACTGCTCCTGGGCGAGAATGACGGAAGTACGCTGCTCACCGCCTACGTTTCCATGCCGAACGCAGAGAGCGTCAACACCAATCAGATTATCTGGGTATGCGAGGATGACGGAATGCTGGAGCTTGACCCCTATGTGGGGCAGAGCGTGAATGTGACGTCCCATCTGAAACCGGGCGAGTCAACAAAGCTGTATGTCTACTATCTTGAAAACGGCAGCGTCCTCGCCTCAGATTCCATATACATATATTGCAGCAGACCGTAAAAGCCTGCGCAGCGGAGAGCAGAGCCGTCAGATGTATGCCGGATGCGAATGGAAGCGGAATGGTGACGGCATGGAAGCACTTTAATTAACATAATATAGGATACATAAAATAGTTTACATAATGGAGGAAAGCTACAGTGGTTCGTGACAGACTTGATCAGCTCCGTGCTGAGATGAAAAAGAGAGGGATCGACGCGTATATCGTACCGAGCAGCGATTTTCACGGCTCGGAATACGTTGGCGAATACTTTAAGGTCAGAGAGTATCTCTCCGGATTTACAGGCTCTGCCGGTACGCTTGTTGTGCTGGAAAATTCGGCGGCGCTCTGGACGGACGGACGGTATTTTCTACAGGCCGCCAGGCAGCTTGCGGACAGCGGAATAGAGCTCATGAAGATGGGTGAGAGCGGTGTGAAGAATATAGAGAGCTATCTTGCCGACACACTCAAGGAGGGCGCCGTGATCGGCTTTGACGGGCGCACCGTGAGCTGTTCTTTTGCAAACTCACTCACTAAGGTCGTGGGGGAGAAGGGCATGACTCTTTACGGAGAGGAAGACCTTGCCGGATATGTCTGGACGGACAGACCGGCGCTCTCCGCCGAAAAGGTGTGGCGCATGGATGAGGCGCTTTCTGAGCCGAGACGCTTGAAGCTGAAAAAGCTGCGCGAAAAGCTCGCACAGAGAAAATGCGATGTCCTGCTGCTGAGCGGATTGGAGGAGATCGCGTGGCTTCTCAATCTGCGCGGAAACGATGTGGAGAGCACTCCGGTATTCCTCTCATATATGATCATAACAGCCGATAAAGCCCTGCTTTTTGCCGACATTGAAATATTTGACGCCGATATCCGTGCCGAGCTTGAAGGCGACGGCGTGAAGCTCCTGCCTTATGAGGAGATCGAAAACGTCCTCAAAGCCGAGAGCACCGGAAAGCGTGTCTGGGCGGATAAGGAGAGTACGAATTTCCGCCTTATGGGCTGCCTTGCCGGAGCGGAATACATTGAAAAGAAACGAAATCCGGTCGTCTTCATGAAAGCTGTCAAATCCGAAGAGGAGTGCAACGGTATGCGCTGGGCGCATATCAAGGACGGCGCAGCCTGCGTGAAATTCATATACTGGCTGAAAACCAATGTCGGAAAAGAGAAGATCACGGAGCTGAGCGCGTCCGAAAAGCTTCTCGCTTTCCGCGCCGAACAGGACGGCTTTATCGAAAAGAGCTTTGAGAGCATCGTAGGCTACGGACCTCACGGGGCGATAATCCACTATGCGCCAAATGAGGCTACCGACTGCGTTGTAGAGCCTCGCGGTCTGCTGCTCGTGGACTCCGGCGGACATTACGTAGACGGCACGACCGACATCACCCGCACAATAGTTGTCGGCGAGCTGACCGAGGAGGAAAAGCACGCCTTTACGTTAGTTTTAAAGGGACATCTGCGCCTTTCGGCAGCCAAATTCAAATACGGTGTCGGCGGCGGAACGCTCGACTATTTAGCACGTGAGCCGCTCTGGGCGGAGGGGCTTGACTATAACCACGGCACCGGCCACGGCGTGGGCTTTGTGCTGTCGGTGCATGAGGGACCTCAGCGCATACACTCAAAGGGCGATAATATCGTCGTGACTATGGAACCCGGCATGATAACCTCCAACGAGCCCGGACTTTATATCGAGGGCAAATTCGGCATTCGCCACGAAAACCTCCTGCTGTGTGTTGAGAACGAAAAGACCGATTTCGGCAGATTTTTAAGCTTTGAAAACCTCACAATGGTACCATATGACCTTGACGGGATCGATGCGTCCATGCTGACCGAGGAGGAAAAGCGGCTTCTCAACAGCTATCACCGCACGGTGTGTGAGACGATCTCACCCTTCCTTAACGATGAAGAGAGGGCGTGGCTCGAAAAAGTCACAAGAGCTGTGTAATGATCCCGAAAAACAAAGGACTTCTCCGGCAATATCTCAGCTATGCCTTTGCGACCGTGTCATCGCTGCTCGTGTATTCGCTTTACTCGATGGTGGACGGACTGTTCATAGCAAGAGGCGTGAACGAATACGCCATGAGCGCGGTGAACCTTGTCCTGCCGTATACCAATGTGCTTTTTTCGATATCCGTGCTGTTTGCCGTCGGAACGAGCACGCTGATCGCGATCTTTCTCGGACAGGGAAAAACAGAGGAGGCAAAACGGCTCTTTTCTCAGAACACCTTCGTACTGCTTATCATCGGGATAACGCTGACGGTGTGCGTCCTCGTCTTCTCCGGGCGGATCGTAAGACTGCTTGGCGCCGATGAACGCACGTATGACTATGCAAAGGAATATCTGACAGGGATCGCGCCTTTTTCCGTGTTCTTTATCGTCTCGTATAATATGGAGGTACTGATAAAGACGGACGGCTTCCCGCAGAAGGCCTTCCGAACGGTAACGGCGGGCTGCATCTGCAACTGCGCTCTTGATTACCTGGCGATATTTGTCCTCGACATGGGCGTTTTCGGCGCGGCTCTTGCAACGGGACTCAGTCAGCTTTTTGTCTGCCTTATTTATTTCTGCCATTTTCTGTTCGGCAAAAGCACTTTCCGCTTTGTCCGCTTTAAATTTGACCGGCATATCTACCGCCGTCTGCTGCCTCTGGGCTTTTCCGACGCGATCACGGAGATATGCACGGGGATCATGATATTCGTATTTAACAGGACGGTTCTGAAAAAGCTCGGTACCGACGGACTTGTCAGCTATACGATCATCGCCTATGTCAATACGCTCGTCATCAATACGCTCATCGGGGCTTCCGCCGGTGCGCAGCCGCTGATAAGCTTTCATCACGGCAGAAAAGAGGAGGATACCTGCTGCCGGCTCCTCCGCTATGTCCTTTATGCGGCGGCGTGTCTGGAAACGGTCATTTTTGTCTGTATTGAATTCGGGGGAGAGGCGATCGTCCGGGTGTATCTCAAAGGAGCGGAAGGAGCGGCGCTTGCTTCCTCCGCTCACGCATTGAGGATATACGGAGTTTCGTATCTGCTCTTGGGCTTCAATGTCGCCATAGCAGGGTACATGACGGCAAGAGAGCACCCGTTCAATGCGCTTTCGATCACGGCCGGACGCGGGCTTATTCTCCAGTGCGCCGCTCTCGCGGTGCTGTGCCGGTTCGATAACGCCGAGCTCATCTGGCTTGCACCTACGGTAAGCGAGAGCGTCTGCCTGCTGACGGCACTTATCCTGCTCCGATCGGCGCATAAAAAACATTCATCCGCCATATAATACAGCGGGTGATGAAATGAAGAAAAAAGTTAAGCTCAAGGAGCTTGTTATATCTCTGGCGATCCCTCTCGCGGTGGGCGCACTGTCCGCCCTGCTGACCAAAGACGGTATGGAAAGGTTTGAAACACTTCTGAAACCGCCGCTGTCGCCTCCGGGCTGGCTGTTTCCGATCGTATGGACGGCACTGTTTATCCTTATGGGTATAGCCTGCTACAAGGTGTGGACCTCCGGCGCGTCTTCGATCCGCAGGGAGCGGGCGCTGACGCTCTACGGAATACAGCTTGCCATGAACTTTATGTGGTCGATAATTTTCTTTACGATGAGAATGTACCTGCCGGCGTTTATATGGCTGCTTGTGATGCTCTCCTTTATTGTGGCTGCTGCTGTGCTTTTCCGTTATATCGATAAAAAAGCCGGCAATCTTATGATACCGTATATCGTCTGGTGCTGCTATGCGGCCTACCTCAATTTCGGCGTATATTTGCTGAACGGACATTGATCCGGCATGAAATATCCTTGAAAGCTTTATAATGGAAGCGAATTGAAGCAAACAGTATAATTAATGCTTGAAATGTCGACATTCGTGTGCTAAAATATTCAAAGCAAAGTTTATACTCAGTTACTTCGAGAAAAAAGAGGAGTTGTTTATATGTCAGGTCATTCCAAGTGGCACAATATACAGAAAACGAAGGGCGCGGCAGACGCGAAGCGTGCACAGGCGTTCACCAAGATCGCCCGTGAAATGATAGTTGCGGTCAAGGAAGGCGGCGGCGGTGATCCCCGCAGCAATTCCAAGCTCGCTACCGTTATCGCCAAGGCCAAGGCTGCCAATATGCCGAACGATAATATCAAGCGTACCATCGACAAGGCTCTGGGCGCAGGCAATACCGACAACTATGAAAAGATCACCTATGAAGGCTACGGTCCTCAGGGCGTTGCCGTTATCATTGAGACCATGACCGATAACCGCAACCGTACCGCCGGTGAGATCCGTCACTACTTTGATAAGTACAACGGCAATATGGGCGCTGCCAACTGCGTTTCCTGGTCGTTCGACCGCAAGGGCGTCATCGTTATCGACAACGAGGACGAGGAGCTTGACGAGGACGAGGTCATGATGGACGCTCTGGACGCCGGCGCGGCGGACTTTGAAGCGGATGGCGAGGTTATGAACGTATATACCACCGAGGACGATCTGGCAGCCGTTGCCGACGCGCTCACCGCCAAGAAGTACACCCTCCTTTCCGCTCAGGTCGAGATGCTGCCTCAGAACGGCTACATCAAGCTGACCGACGAGAATGACATCAAGAATATGCAGAAGATGCTCGATATGTTCGAGGACAATGAGGATGTCCAGAACGTCTGGCACAACTGGGAAGACGCCGAGTAAGAATCATACTGAATTACGAAACCTCCTGCTGTGTAAAACAGCGGGAGGTCTTTTCTCCGGCTTTCCGTTTTTTGTTTTTCAATGAAAAACTGTTGACAAAATGAAAAATTCGGTTATAATATCACTCGTGTTTAGCGGAGTTGTGTAAAGGTAGCACACCGGACTCTGACTCCGTTTGTGAGGGTTCGAATCCTTCCTCCGCTGCTATGAAAAACCACTTCTTCGGAAGTGGTTTTTTCAATAAAGCTGCCCTTACGGGCTGATTAAGAATGAAAACGCTGCGCCAATGAAGAAATCAAAACAGGAAAAGCCACGTCCGTTGGCGACTTCGCTTCATTAAGCGCTCTGCCTCGTCTGACGGCAAACAGATAAAAAAGGAGCTGTGCAAGCATGGACGAAAAACTGACCATGACCTATGCCGAACGTCTGAGCCGACTCATTAAGCTCGAGACCGTCTCCCGGCACGGTCAGACCGATCTCGACAAATTTTTCCGCTTCCATGAAGCGCTGAAACAAGAGTTTCCCGCCATATCCGCCGCGTGCGAATGGGAAGAATATCGGGGCAGTCTGCTGCTGCGCTGGCCGGGAAGGGATCGCGCCGGAACGCCCATTCTGCTGATGAATCACCACGACGTTGTCGATGCCTCAGGTAGGTGGAGGTATGCGCCGTTTTCCGGAGAGATCGCTGAGGGCAGGGTCTGGGGACGCGGTACGCTGGATACCAAGGGCGGACTGTGGGCCATGCTGCAAGCCGCTGACGAGCTGGCGGCGGAGGGCTTTGTCCCGGCGCAGGATGTGTACTTCGAATCCGCCTGCACCGAGGAGACCGACGGCAGCGGCGCCGATCATTTCTCCAGGCTGCTGCAGAAGCGCGGAGTGCGCTTTCGCTTTGTTCTGGATGAGGGCGGCATGATCGTATATGACCCCATCGGAGGCTCTGACGGCGTTTTTGCCATGGTCGGCGTAGGGGAAAAGGGCTGTGCCGATCTGAAATTCATTGCACGCAGCAACGGCGGTCACGCCTCCACTCCGCCGAAGAATACACCGCTTGTCCGGCTGGGGCGCTTTATGGCAGAGGCGGAGCAGAAAAAGCTGTTCGATGTTCAGCTCTCGCCCACGGTGCGGGAGATGTTCCTGCGTATGGCGCCGACCGTCAGCGGACCGCTGAAAAATATCATGGCACATCCCGATACCTTCAGCGCACTGATCACGACGGTTCTTCCGCGCATCAGCGAGACGGCAGGCGCCATGCTGCAGACCACGCTTGCCTTTACGATGGCGCAGGGGAGCGAGGGCACAAACGTTCTTCCGCAGGAGGCATGGGTGATCGGCAATATGCGCTTTTCCCATCATCAGGGCGGCGCGGCGAGTATCGCGGCGGTCACGGAGCTGGCAAAAAAACATAACATCAGCGTTGAGGTACTGGATCCCGGCTTTGAATCTCCGGTTTCGGATTTCAACAGCGAGGGCTTTCGGCTTATCGAGCGTGCGGTTGCGGAGAGCTTTCCGGATGTGCGGACGTGCCCGTATATTATGACGGGTGCGTCGGACGCCCGCTATTTCAGCCGCGTGAGCGACTGCTGCCTGCGTTTTGCCCCGTTCCGCATCAGCGACGAGCAGCTCGCCGGCATCCACGGTCTGAACGAGAGCGTCGATCTCTCCGCGCTTGTCCCGGCAGTGAAATTCTACAAAACTATTCTCAGGGAGGGCTGAAGATGGAAGTCCAAAGCAGGAAAAGCATGAGTATCAGCGCAAAATCCTTTATCAGCGCACTGATCGTGATCTTCATTCTGATGATCGCGGCATATCTCCTCACATTCCTTATCCCCGGCGGGCAGTATGTCCGCACGGATGACGGCAGCGGCAACCTGATCATCACGGCGGACAGTGAATTTTTGTACGTCGACGGCGGCATTCCGTTCTGGAAATGGCTCCTCTCTCCGTTTCTGGTGCTGGGGGCTCCCGGAAGCGCATTGGTTATCGCGGTCATCGCGTTTCTGCTCGTTATCGGCGGCGTTTTTGAGGGTCTGTCCCAATGCGGGCTGATGCAGTATATGCTTGACCGTATTGCGCACAGATACGGGACAAAACGCTATGTATTTCTGGCGGTGCTCATGTTCTTTTTCATGGCCATGGGTGCGCTGATCGGCTCGTTTGAAGAGTGCATCCCCCTTGTGCCGATCGTTGTCGCGCTGGCGGTCTCGATGGGCTGGGATAAGCTCACGGGCCTCGGCATGAGCCTGCTGGCAGTCGGCTGCGGCTTTGCCTCCGGTGTGTGCAATCCCTTTACCGTCGGCGTTGCACAGAGCCTTGCGGGTCTGCCGATGTTTTCCGGCATCTGGCTGCGAGCGCTCGGCTTTGTGCTGATCTATGCGCTGCTGTGGGTCTTTGTCCGCTCCCACGCCAAAAAAGTGGAAAAGCCCATTTCATCAGAGGTCACAAACAGCTTTTCACCCGATGTCAGACTGGATAAGGGCCTGAAGACCTTCGGCATCATCATTGCTGTCGGCCTTGTCACGGTGCTTTCTTCCGGTTTTATCACTTTTCTGCAGGACTTCACGCTGTATATCGTGGCTCTGATGTTCCTTGCGGCAGGTATTTCCGCCCCGCTGGTGACCGGAATGGGCGGCAAGGCGCTTGGCAGAGCGTTTGTCAAGGGACTTGTGGGCTTTCTGCCGGCCGTGCTGATGATAATGATGGCTTCTTCCATCAAGTATACGCTGGAAACGGCCAGCGTTCTGGATACCGCGCTGCACGGCGCCGTGCAGCTGGCCTCGTCCATGCCCAAGTGGGCGGTAATTCTGTTCATATATGCGATCGTACTGATAATGAACTTCTTCATCGGCTCCGGATCGGCCAAGGCGTTTATGCTCATCCCGCTGATCGTGCCGATGGCGCAGATCTTTGATATTCCCGCGCAGCTTTGTATCGTGGCCTTTGCCTTCGGCGACGGTTTCAGCAATGTCCTTTATCCCACCAACGCCGCACTGCTTGTGGCGCTCGGTCTTACGGACGAAAGTTACGGAAGCTGGTTTAAGTGGAGCATCAAATTCCAACTGATGAACCTCGCACTGACCTCAGCACTCCTGCTCTTCGGACTCGCCGTGGGCTACGGCGCATAGAAGATCATGATGGTAAAGGATAAAAGCTTTTACAGGACTTTGATAGCCCTTTCGCTGCCGATCATTCTCCAGAATTTTATTTCGCTGGGCGTAAATCTGGTGGATAATCTCATGCTCGGACGGTACTCGGAAGCGGCTCTTTCCGGCGTTACCGCCGTAAACCAGATACAGTTCGTTTATCAGAATATCAGCATCTGGGGCATAGTTATTCCCGTCTCATTTGCCGCGGCGTTCGTGCTTCATGCCTCGCCCTTTATCGTCGTATGCTGCCTTAATATGGATCAGATATTCAAATGCGTCCCTGCTTTTATTAAAGTAAACTACGGAAACTGGTACAAAAAGCTTACAAGATAGGATCATCATAATTTTTTTCAAATGATCAGGAGGAAAATATGGAACTGAGAGAGAAGATAGAGAGCTTCATCGCCGAATATATTGTGAAATATTCACGTGACCGTCAACTGCAGACGGTATTCGGCTCGCCGCTCGTCGGCTTTGCCGACGCCGGCTCGGAGTACTTCGCAAACATCAAAGCAGTCACGAACGTGCATCACGCTCATCCACGGGATATTCTGCCGGATGCCGGCATCGTTATCGCGTATTATATTCCCTTTACCAAAGAGCTTGCCGAAACAAACGACAATAAAGCCGCCTGCACCGATCCGGAAAGCGATTTTGAGCATTGCTCTGAAAAATGGGCCCGTGCATACATAGAGCTGAATGCGCTCATGGCCGATATGAACGAAGCTCTTGCCGATTTTGTCCGCTCTCTGGGCTACGCCGCCGCCGTTCCGGCGGAAGCGACGAAATTTGATCCTTCTATTCTGATGTCATACTGGTCGCAGAGACATATAGCTTTCGCTGCGGGTCTCGGCACCTTCGGCATGAACAATATGCTTATCAGCAAAAAGGGCTGCTGCGGAAGATATAATTCCATCGTCACCGCCATATCGACCTCCGTGATCACGCCCGATGTGCCGCTGACGGAGGAGCGATGCCTGTTTAAGAAAAACGGAAGCTGCGGTGTATGTATGCGCCGCTGCCCGATCCATGCCCTTGATCCGGCTGACGATCATAAAAAAGCACCGGTTTTCGACAGAGCTGCCTGTTATAGTTCCTGCCGGATAAACGATGCAAAATATCCGGGCGCCGATGTGTGCGGCAAATGCGTCACCGCCGCGGCCTGTGCCTTTCTTGACCTCAAGTAAAAAAAGTCCGAGTGACTGGATTTGAACTGGCGGCCGGATTAAAATTTCAAGAGGCCGCAAGTTCAAAATAAGAAAAGAGCAGAACC
>JAUNND010000105.1 GCA_030531595.1 Eubacteriales bacterium
TCATCATCCTGACCTTCACCTCCGGCTCCGCTCTGATCATGTGGCTTGGCGAGCAGATCACCGAACACGGCATCGGCAACGGCATCTCCATGATCCTGTTTGCCTCCATCATTTCCCGCTTCCCCATGTCCATCGTCAACACCATCCGCAACACCATCACCGGACAGCTTCCCTGGTGGGTCGCGGTGCTGATGTATGTGGGCGCACTGTGCATCATCGTTCTTATCGTCATCGTCAACGATGCCGAGAGAAGGATCCCCGTGCAGTATGCAAAGAGAGTTGTCGGACGCAAGATGTACGGCGGCCAGAGCACACACCTTCCCATGAAGGTCAATATGTCCGGCGTTATGCCCATAATCTTCGCTCAGTCCATCGCTTCTCTGCCCGCCACCGTAGCTGCCTTCTCCGGCAAGACCGACGGCTGGTTCATGAGAAACTTCGGTACCGACTCCATCCTCTATGCAGTCGTTTACCTGCTCCTGATCATCTTCTTTGCTTACTTCTATTCCACCATTCAGTTCAACCCCATAGAAGTTGCAAATAACCTGAAGAAGAACGGCGGCTACATCCCCGGCTTCCGTCCGGGCAAGCCTACCAGTGAGTTCATCCAGAAGGTGCTCAACAAGATCACCCTCTTCGGTGCAATTTACCTCGGTATCATCGCCGTCGTCCCCATCCTCGTCTCTCACTTCAGCGATACGGCAGCCCTGACCGGTCTGTCCCTCGGCGGCACCTCCATCATCATCGTTGTCGGTGTTGCACTGGAGACCATCCGCGCACTTGAGAGCGAGCTGCTTATGCGTAACTACAAGGGTTTCCTGTCCTGATATAAAAGGAGTCACAATGAGACTGATACTTTTAGGCGCCCCCGGCGCAGGAAAAGGAACTCAGGCCGAGATACTCAGCGAAATGCTGAGTATCCCGACGATCTCCACCGGCAATATTCTCCGCGCGGCCGTCAAGGAAGGCACCCCCGTCGGGCTCAAAGCCAAGGCTCTGATGGACGAGGGAAAGCTCGTTTCGGATGACGTCATCATGGGCATACTTGAGGAGAGACTTCAGAAGGACGACTGCAAAAACGGCTACATTCTCGACGGTGTTCCCCGCACCATTCCTCAGGCAAAGGCCATGAAGGAAATGGGCATCGCGGTGGATACGGCTCTGTCCATCGAGGTCGAGGACGAGGTGATAGTTGAGCGCATGGGCGGCAGAAGGACCTGCCCGAAGTGCGGCAACACCTTCCACGTCGTCTATCATCCCCCGAAGACGGAGGGCGTCTGCGACTTCTGCGGAAGCGCCCTTACCGTCCGCAAGGACGATAAGGCCGAGACCGTTAAAGCGCGTCTCGCCACTTATCACGCCGACACCGAGCCTCTCAAGGCCTTTTATGAGGCGGAGGGCAAGCTCAGAAGCGTCGATAATCAGCCGACCATCGAGCTGACCACGGCAGAGATAAAGAAAGCACTGGGTATCTGATATGTCGGATCGCATCTATATCAAATCACCCAGAGAGATCGAGCTTATGCGGCAGGCCGGAAGAATTACCGCCGGCGCCCGTTCGATCGGGCGGCAGGCAGTAAAGTCCGGTATCTCCACAAAGCAGATCGACAAGGCAATCAACGAGTTCATCGTCAGGTCAGGCGCTGTTCCCACCTTTCTGGGCTACGGCGGATTTCCGGCAAGCGCGTGTATAAGCGTGAACGATGAGGTCATACACGGTATTCCCGGCAAACGGATCGTCCGCAGCGGCGATATCGTTTCAATCGATGTGGGCGCCACATACAAAGGCTATGTGGGAGACTGCGCGGGCACCTTCCTTTGCGGCGAGGTCAGCGAGGAGGCGAAGAGACTGGTGGAAGTCACCAGACAGAGCTTCTTTGAGGGCATAAAGTTTGCAAAAGTCGGCTATCGCATCTCCGATATAGGAGCTGCCATTCAGGAGTATGTGGAGGCAAGAGGCTACTCGGTCGTAAGAGACTATGTGGGTCACGGCGTAGGCCGCGAGATGCACGAGGCTCCCGAGGTTCCCAATTACCGCCCCACAGCGCACAGACCCGACCCCCGACTGGTCAAGGGCATGGTCATAGCGGTAGAACCCATGATAAATATGGGCGCATACGATGTGAAGGTGCTCTCCAACGACTGGACGGTCGTCACCTGTGACAAAAGCCTCTCCGCGCATTATGAAAATACCATCGCCATCACCGACGGCGAGGCGGAGATACTCACGATGGCAGAGGATATTTAAAACCGACTTTGGAGGAATTTTACTTTGGCAAAGGACGATGTAATAGAACTCGAGGGCACGGTAGTCGAATCCCTGCCCAACACCATGTTCCAGGTGGATATCGGCAATGGCCACATCATTCTGGCACATATTTCCGGAAAGCTCCGGATGAACTTTATCAGGATACTCCCCGGTGACAAGGTCACGGTGCAGATGTCTCCCTATGACGTCACCCGCGGTCGCATCGTGTGGAGAAGTAAGTAGGAGGAATTACAATGAAAGTCAGACCTTCCGTCAAGCCCATGTGCGAAAAGTGCAAGATCATCAAGCGCCATGGCAAAGTCATGGTCATCTGCGAGAACCCCAAGCACAAGCAGCGCCAGGGCTAATGAATAATTGACAATGGACAATGCACAATGGACAATTCATTGATTGTCAATTTTCAATTGTCTATTGTCAATTGAGAACTGTTTTCCCGGTAAGAGAGAAAAGCTCTCTTAAATAAAAATAAATGGATGTATCGACAGTGGGTTCTCCCTCCGGCGGGAACAAGACCGGCTGTCATCAAGATGCATCGAACAATTATCGAAAGGATGATCGTATAGTATGGCACGTATAGCCGGCGTTGACCTGCCCAAGGACAAGAGAATCGAGATCGGTCTCACCTACGTCTATGGTATTGGCAGAACAAGCGCACTGAAGATTCTGGAAAAGACCGGAGTCAACCCCGATACCCGCGTAAAAGACCTCACCGAAGAGGACGAAGCAAAGCTGCGTGAGTGCATCGACCACGACTACCTCGTGGAAGGCGACCTCCGCCGCCAGACCGCACTTGATATCAAGCGCCTCACCGAGATTGGCTGCTACAGAGGCCAGCGTCATCGCCGTGGTCTGCCCGTTCGCGGACAGAGATCCAAGACCAATGCACGCACCCGCAAGGGCCCCAAACGCACCATCGCAAATAAGAAGAAGTAAGGAGGGATATGAACAATGGCAAAAGCTAACAATCAGAAAAAGGTTGTAAGAACCCGCAGAAGAGAGCGCAAGAACATTGAAAAGGGTCAGGTTCATATCAGCTCTTCCTTCAACAACACCATGGTAACCATCACCGACACCCAGGGCAACGCGCTGAGCTGGGCCTCCGCCGGTGGTCTGGGCTTCCGTGGAAGCAAGAAGTCTACCCCCTTTGCCGCACAGACCGCAGCCGAGACCGCTGCCAACGCAGCAAAAGAGCACGGCCTGAAGACCGTCGAAGTGTTTGTCAAGGGACCCGGTTCCGGCCGTG
>JAUNND010000106.1 GCA_030531595.1 Eubacteriales bacterium
CCCGCCGTTTCCCAGTGGCGTGACCAACGTGCGGCGGGAGACAAGCCCTCGCCCTACATGCTGCCATTGAGAACCGTCCCTCTTGTCACAAAAAAATTCATTGAAACGCCCGGCAAAAAAGTATATAATATATTAATTCCTTTTCGGGAGGCGTTTTCTATGGCAGAGCAGAAGACGAATGTCATGCGTATTCTTGAACAGAAGAAAATTAAATACATCCCCCATGAATACCCGCACGGTGACGAGCCGGTGGACGGCGTGACGGTTGCCGCAAGTCTCGGACAGGATCCTGCCAAGGTGTTCAAAACGCTTGTTGCCAGAGGCGCGAGCAAAAAGATATATGTGTTTGACATCCCCGTTGCCGAGGAGCTTGATCTGAAAAAGGCGGCAAAAGCGGTGGGGGAGAAGTCGATAGCCATGATACACGTTAAGGAGATAACCGAGCTTACCGGCTATGTGCGCGGCGGCTGCTCTCCCATAGGCACGAAAAAGCAGTACCCGACCGTTATCCATAATTCCTGCGAAACACTGGACACAATGACTGTCAGCGCGGGCAAAATAGGCTTTCAGGTCGAACTTGACCCTAAGGAGCTTTTGAAGCTCATACGCGGCACGACCGCAGACATTATTACAGAGGTTTTATAATGCAGAGCAGCATTTTTATAAAGGGCGCGAGAGAAAACAATCTGAAAAATATTGACGTGGAAATACCGCGTGACAAGCTTGTCGTTATGACCGGTCTTTCCGGATCGGGCAAATCGAGCCTTGCGTTTGATACGATCTACGCCGAGGGACAGCGGAGGTATGTGGAGAGTCTTTCGTCCTACGCGAGAATGTTTTTGGGGCAGATGGACAAGCCCGATGTGGATTATATCGAGGGTCTTTCTCCCGCCATTTCCATAGACCAGAAAACGACCTCCAAAAACCCGCGCTCCACCGTCGGTACGGTCACGGAGATATATGACTATCTCCGCCTTCTCTGGGCGCGTATCGGTATACCCCACTGTCCCAAGTGCGGCAAGGAAATTCAGCAGCAGACTATTGACCAGATAGTCGACAAAATTCTTGAGCTGCCGGAGGGCACAAAAATCCAGATACTCGCCCCCATTATCCGAGGGAAAAAGGGCGAGCACGTCAAAATACTGGAGGACGCGAAAAAATCAGGCTACGTCCGCGCCAAAGTGGACGGCAGCGTGTACGACCTCACCGAGGAAATAAAGCTTGAAAAGAACAAAAAGCATAATATAGAAATCATAGTCGACAGACTTGTCATAAAGCCGGATATAAACCGCCGTCTGACGGACTCGTGCGAGACGGCGTTAAATCTCGCCGAGGGGCTTTTGTACATCGACCTCCCCGCCAAGGAGCGGCAGATCGCATTTTCCCAGAATTACGCCTGCGAGGACTGCGGCATATCCGTTGAGGAGCTTGCCCCGCGCCTGTTCTCCTTCAACAACCCACACGGCGCGTGTCCGAAATGCACGGGTCTCGGTATGCAGCTTCTGGTAGACCCCGAGCTTATCATGCCCAATCCGAATTTGAGCATCATGGACGGCGGTATCGTCGCCTCCGGCTGGGGCAACGTCAAGGGCGATACTATCTCCAAAATGTATTTTGACGCTATTTCAAAGCGTTATCATTTCCGCCTTACCGACTCCATAAAGGATATTCCCAAGGACGCGATAAACGCAATCCTCTACGGCACAAAGGGTGAGCCTCTGCAGCTCTATTATGAGCGCGGCGAGGGCTACGGCGTATTGAAACGCGAGTTTGAGGGCATAGTCAACAACATCCAGCGCCGCTATATGGAGACACAGAGCCCCGGAGTGAAAGCGGAGCTGGAGGAGAGTATGTCGCAGATACCGTGTCCCGAATGTCACGGGAGAAGGCTCAAGCCCTCCGCGCTGGCTGTCACCGTGGGCGGCATGAATATAGCGGAGTTTTGCGATCTGTCCGTAATTGACGCGCTGAAATTTGTTGACGCGCTCACGCTTACCGACAGAGAGAAGATAATTGCCGAGCGCATCTTGAAAGAGATACGATCCCGCCTCGGGTTTTTGCAGAGCGTGGGTTTAGGCTATCTCAATTTAAGCCGTTCCGCCGCAACGCTTTCGGGCGGCGAAAGCCAGAGAATAAGGCTTGCAACTCAAATCGGCTCAAGTCTCATGGGAGTGCTGTATATCCTTGACGAGCCGAGCATAGGTCTGCATCAGCGTGACAACAGCAAGCTGATAAATACACTCAAACGTCTGCGCGACCTCGGAAACACGCTCATTGTCGTGGAGCATGACGAGGAGACGATGCGCGAGGCGGATCATATAATCGACATCGGACCCGGCGCGGGCATAAACGGCGGCAGGGTCGTTGCACAGGGCACGGTGGAGGATATATGTGCCTGTGAGGACTCACTCACGGGGCAGTATCTCAGCGGAAAGAGATTTATCCCCATACCCGCAAAGCACCGTGAAGGAAACGGAAAAAGCCTTGTCATACGCAACGCGCAGGAGAACAATCTGAAAGGCATTGACGTTAAAATACCGCTGGGAAAGCTCATCTGCGTCACCGGCGTTTCCGGCAGCGGCAAATCATCACTCATAAACGAGATACTTTACAAGACCCTCGCGGCGGAGAAAAACCGCGTCAAGGTCCGTGCGGGCAAAAGCGGCGGCATTGAGGGGCTTGAATTTGTTGACAAGGTCATCGCCCTCGACCAGAGCCCCATCGGACGCTCACCGCGCTCAAATCCCGCCACCTACACCGGCGTTTTCAACGATATACGCGATCTCTTTGCGTCCACTCAGGAGGCAAAGCTGAGAGGCTATAATCAGGGACGCTTCTCCTTTAACGTCAAGGGCGGCAGATGCGAAGCGTGTTCGGGCGACGGGCTTGTAAAGATAGAGATGCACTTTCTGCCCGATGTGTATGTACCGTGCGAGGTATGCGGCGGCAAACGCTATAACCGCGAGACGCTGGAAGTAAAGTATAAGGGAAAATCCATCGCGGACGTGCTGAATATGACGGTGGAGGAGGCGTGCTCCTTCTTTGCAAACCAACAGCGCATACTCAACAAGATACAGACGCTTTACGATGTGGGTTTGGGCTATGTGAAGCTCGGACAGTCGAGCACCACTCTCTCCGGCGGCGAGGCACAGCGCGTAAAGCTCGCCACCGAGCTTTCAAAGCGCAGTACCGGCGGCACCGTATATATTTTAGACGAGCCGACAACGGGACTTCATGTTGCCGACGTACACAGGCTTATAAATATTCTCGACCGCTTTGCCGACGCGGGAAACACGGTCGTTGTCATAGAGCACAATCTTGACGTTATCAAGGTCGCAGACCATATCATCGACCTCGGACCCGAGGGCGGCGACGGCGGCGGAGAGCTTATCTTTGAGGGCACTCCCGAGGATTGCGCCGGGTGCGAGAGAAGCTTTACGGGGCAGTACCTTAAACCTTTGCTCAAATAAAATGAGGAATGAGGAATTAGGAATGA
>JAUNND010000046.1 GCA_030531595.1 Eubacteriales bacterium
ACACTTTCATTCCTATTTGTGCGGACGCATAGCGGCCGAATGGCTGATTGTTATGAAAAAACAAAGCGGAAAAAAGAGCTTCCCGGTGGTTATGATCGTTATTTTCGTTGCGGTCATTGTGTCATTTCTGACGGAGAACGTGCCGGAATTTGCACGGTTTATGAGCAGAGAGCTTGACGCGGACGCCGTTGCGGTAATTCTGGCGGGGATCATATTCATCGTCGGGATCGTCGCCGCTATCGTCTCCGCCGTGAAGAAAAGCCGCGTCACGACTCCCGCCGCGGTACGCGCAAAAGAGCACGAGCTGAAGGAGCACGCTAAAAACGATGCCGCGATCCGCTGCACCTGCGCAAGAGGCAGGCAGCGCTATCTCGATCAGGCCGATATGTTCCTTAAAAACGGACTGATCGACAAAAATGAGTGGCGTGCCATGCGCGAGAGATATATGAAGATGGAGATTCCGGAAGAACTTTAAGAGTTAAGAATTGAGAGGAGAGAAAAATTCCAAAAAAGAGTAGTTTAATGGAATATAAAAATGTACTGAGGAAAAATTGATGAGTTTTCTAAGATTGATTTTGTTTATGATTTCTTTCTTTGGTTATTGTTTGATTTTATTCAAATATACAGAGAATAGAAATGTTGTTCCTGCTGTTGTTTTATCTGCTATTGTTTTGTTTATAACAGCTTGCGGGTATCTGAAAATAATGTTTTTAGGGTCCTGTTTGATTTATTATACAGGGTTTATCTTTTTTGGCATAGAGCTTATTCTGCTTGGAAAAAAGAAAAAGATTTGTGAAATATCGGATTTGACCGGAATGTTTTTTATTCTGGCTTTCTCAGTTGCATTATATTTTATTTTAAAAGACAGAATGCTGGAATCGTATGATGATTTCTCTCACTGGGGGATCATGGCAAAATCTCTTTTAGAGAATCAGGCACTGCCGGATTCTGAGTGTACATATATAATGTTTCAGTCCTATCCTCCTGCTACGGCAATATGGATCTATTATGTCTCTACGTGGGTGGAAAATACAGAAGGAATATATCTGCTGGCAAATTCTCTTATGAGCGTAATTCTCTTTTCGTCAGCAATCTCCATATCAAAAGATACAAAATGGTATATTAAAGCCGCTGCGGCTGTTCTTTTATTCTTTTCGGCAAACTGTACGGTTTCATTTACAAATTTATGGGTGGATGGTATTCTTGGGCAGGCAGGACTGGCGGCCGGGATATGTATATTGCAGACATACGACAGAAAAAGAAGTGTTTTCGACAAGATATCTTGTGCATTGATATTGTCATTGACTTTAATGATAAAGCACAGCGGTATTTTTTTCTATATTATAATAATAGTTCTTCTATATTTGCTGAGAGAAGAAAAGCTGAATAAAAGTAATCTGGCGGCGTTTTTCAAGCAGGAATATATCTGCTTAATACTGCCTCTGGTGTTTTTAGTGCTATGGCGTATTCATGTTAAAATAGCCTTTCCTTATGGACTGGAAAGCAAACATTCAGCATCACTGAGATATTTTTATAAAATTATTATAAATAATCTATCAGGTTTTAAATATATAATTCCGAAAGTAATTTCATGGTCGTTAAATCAGAGATATAATTTCCTTTTTCCGGCGTTCATAGTAATGATAATAGTGAGCATAGTGGAAATAAAAGAAAAAAAGAAATGTATAAATACACGAATACTTACCTGGCTTATCATGTCGATCGCTGTATATCAGCTCGGCGAAATGATCATGTATTGCATCAGTATGCCAATTAGTGAATTTCTGTATCTAAACGGCGAGGATTATTTCAGATATAACTCGACTTTGGTTATTTTCATATGCGGTCTGTCAATATTCTTTTTCCAGAAAGCTTTTCTTGAGGGGGTAATAAAAAGAATATGGGACAATACAGTAGAAACACTTATAATAACAGCATTTATTTTGACAATCATTCCGAGTACTTTGATCAATTCAAAAATCGTAGAATTTGCCCCTCAGGAAAAAAAAAAAAAGTTTTTTTCAGCCAGAGAAAAGATTGCAGACATTGCTGAAAGAGAAAATCTTTACGGAAAAGACTGCTTTTTTTATAATTGCGATGCGGACTTGAAAGACGGTTTTGTAATCCGCTATGAATTATTCAGTGAAAAAAATATTTATTTCGCCGGGGAAATCGATGAGATAGAGATCAAAAAAGAATTAGAGCAGTATGATGCAATAATTAATTTTGATACAGGATATGTTTTCAGGTAAAAAAATGATAGATTACAATAAGTCTTCCATCAAGATATTCATAAGCTACATCTCCACCCAGAAGAAGTTTTTTATTATAGATATGGTCTGCGCGGTGCTGGTGGCGGTCATTGACCTTGTGTTCCCGTATGTGTCGCGCATGAGTATGAATACACTGCTGCCGAATAAGCTTTTCGGGGCGTTTTTTGCCGTTATGGCGATCATGGCGGTCTCTTATGTACTGAAAGCGGTGCTCTACTATGTGATCACCGTCGTGGGACACCGCATGGGCGTTCTGGTCGAGGCGAGGATGCGCCGCGACGTGTTCACCCATATGCAGACACTCTCCTGCTCCTTCTATGACAAAAACCGCACCGGCGTTTTACTGAGCCATATCACCTCCGACCTGTTTGAGGTAACAGAGCTTGCCCACCACGGTCCCGAAAACCTGCTGATATGCACGATGACGATTCTGGGCGCACTGATCGTGATGTTCTTTCTGGACTGGAGACTGGCTCTTGCGCTGACGGTCGTGCTGCCGCTGTGCCTGTGGTTTACGATGTCCCAGCGGCTGAAAATGAAAAACGCCAACGTCGAGGTCAAGCGCAAGACGGCGGTCATCTACTCCGCCATCGAGTCGAGCATCTCCGGCGTGCGCACCTCCAAGGCCTTCGCCAACGAGGATAAGGAGACGGCGAAGTTCGACGAGGCAAACGATATGTTCAAGGGCGCAAAGGTGGAATACTACCGCACGATGGGGCTTTATATGTCCGGCATGGAGTTCACGACAGGCATATTGCAGGTCGTCGTCATCACGCTGGGCGGCGCGTTCATCATGCGCGGCACGATGGATTATATTGACCTCATAGCCTTTACACTCTATGTATCGACCTTTACCTCCCCTATACGCCGCCTTGTGCAGTTCATGGAGACCTATATGCAGGGCATGGCGGGCTTTGAGCGTTTTCTTGAGATAATGCGCACAGAGCCGGAGATAAAGGACGCGGAAAACGCGGAGGACATAGAAAACGTAAAGGGCGAAATTGAATATAAAAACGTATCCTTCGGCTATTCAAACGGCGTGCAGGTACTGGAGAATATAAACGTACATATAAAAAGCGGCGAGTGTTTTGCGCTTGTCGGCCCCTCAGGCGGCGGCAAGACCACCTTCTGCCAGCTTCTGCCGAGATTTTACGAGATAACGGGCGGGGAAATAACGGTCGACGGGAAGGATATCCGCACGCTCACGCAGAAGAGCCTTCGGGAAAATATCGGTCTTATCCAGCAGGACGTGTTCATGTTCGCCGGAACGATAAGGGAAAATATCCGCTACGGCAGACCCGACGCGACCGACGGGGAGGTCGAGGAGGCGGCAAGACGCGCCGAGATCCACGACGAGATACTTCTTTTCCCCGACGGCTATGATACATATATAGGCGAAAGAGGCGTGATGCTCTCGGGCGGGCAGAAGCAGAGACTCTCGATAGCGAGAGTGTTTCTTAAAAACCCGAAGATACTTATTTTAGACGAGGCGACCTCCGCCCTCGACACCGTCACCGAGCAGAAGATACAGCGATCCCTTGACGAGCTGAGGTGCGGGCGCACAACGATAATCATCGCCCACCGGCTCTCCACCGTCAGAAATGCCGACACGATAGCGTTTATAGAAAAAGAGAGCATCGTCGAGCAGGGCAGTCACAGTGAGCTTATGGAAAGAGGCGGCAAATACGCCGCACTGTGCAGGGCACAGGAGATAAAATGACGCTTTTGAACAGAACACCCAAAAGAATATGCGATCTTGCTTTCGGTGCGGGCTTTCTTCTTATGCTTGCCTTTATGCTGTGGAAGGCTCCGTTCGGTTTTCATTTTTCGGATGAGGCATATTATCTGACTGTACCCTACCGTATGGCGCAGGGGGATGTGCTGTTTCGGGATATGTGGGATATACGTCAGTTTTCCATGCTGCCGACGCTACCGATTATGAGTGTTTATCTGAAAATATTCGGCACAACAGGGAGCATGGTGCTGAATTTCAGATATATCTATATAATATTTCACTCGGCGTTTTCTCTGTGGCTGTATCTTATACTCAGACGCTCATATCCTCTGGGCGCAGTATTTGCAGCGGCGGTCTATATGCTGTTTTCGCCCATAAACATAATGCAGCTTTCATATAATACATACGGGATAGGATTTATTACCGTTTCCTGTGCTCTCCTGACTGAAAACAGGAAAAAGATCCTCGCAGGTATTTTATATGCACTGGCTGTACTGAGTTGTCCGTTTGCCGCAGTGCTTTTTATTGTATTTTCGATAGCAGCCGCAATAAAGAGAACGCAATGGTTTTCTTTTGCGCTCGGTGTTGCTGTCACGGCGACACTTTTCCTCGTGTATGTACAAGCCACTGCGGGTATCGGTGAAATGATAAAGACACTGCCGGAATTTTTTCACGATCCCACCCATCCTGTCAACGGAATCCTTATCAGACTTTCGGATATGCTTACCGAACTCGTGACTTCAAGAAAGCCTGTAACGGCGGTGCTTATCGTTCAGCTTTTCACGATGTCCGCATATCTCAAAAGCGATAATAAAAGCATACGCTGGCTCCTTTACATTTTTGCATCTGCCGCCGCCGTTTTCGGTATGCTCTATGAGATGAAGACCGACAGATGGATAAACTGCCTCATGGTGCCCGTCACTTACCTAGGACTTACGGCATATGTGCTCAGTGAGAACAAAAACAGGGCTCTTATGCGTTTTATGTATATCCCCGGCTGGATATATGCCGTATGTGTGTATATATCCTCTGATCTGGGATATATGACAATGTCAGGCGCACTTACGGTGAGTGCCTGTGCGTCCTGTTATTTTATTGCATCCGCGGCGGGGGAAATATTCTGTGAGGGCGGAACAAAGCGTATCGGCGCCGGCGCACTTGCCGTGGCTCTTGTATGTCAGCTCGGCGCACAGGTATGGTACAGAAAGAATTTCTGCTTTTCGGAGCTTTACAATACATCTATGATGTATGAGACTGTCGATAAGGGCAGCGGAAAGGGCGAGAAGACCTCCACGGAGGCGATCAACTACGAATTTATGCAGGTATGGGACAGCAGTGAAAGGGTCAGGGAGCATGACGGAGAGTATGTGCTGTACTTTTCAAAGGACTGCTGGCTGTATCTTGAGGACGAAAAACGCTGCGCTGCCCAGTCGGTTTGGATCCAGATGGCATATACCGTTGAGGAAGCGGAGAGGCTTGTTGATTTCTGGCAGAAGCATCCCGAAAAATATCCCGATGCCATATTTGTATCTGCCGAAACGGAAAATGTTGAAAAAGTAATAGAAATACTGAATACCGGGCATTTTCCTGTTGAAAAGAACGACAGGGGCTATGTGATGGTAAATCGGTAAAACAACTTACCCTCAATTTTGAGGAGATAACTGAGGATGATCCGAATGACTGGAGAAACCGGGCGGTGGCAAAATATTACGAGAAGGACAGCGTTCTGGTTGCACCGCATTCTTCTGTTGAATGACAAAAAAAGCTGAGTGTTTACGGTATGCATCTATATTCAGGTAAATGAAACTATTAATCAAACAGATTTTTTCAAACAAGGAAGCCGCCGCCCTCCCCTCCCTTTTGGAGAGCGGAGGACTTCCCGCGCTCGTTTCCGGACTTTCGGCGGTGCATCGCGCCAATTTAGCCGCTGCACTGCGGTATGAAACGCTCCGTCCGATCTTCGTCATCTGTCCCGACGACACCTCGGCGGAGAGCTTTGCCGCCGACCTTCGTGTTATGCTGAACGATGAGTGCAGATGTCTCGGCATGAGGGATTTCGCCTTCTACCCGAGCGAGGCGGTCTCCCGTCAGCAGGAGCAGAGGCGTCTGTCGGTGCTCTATGATCTCGCCTGCGGTGCCTCACCGGTCACGACCGCATCGGTCACGGGACTTCTGCAGCGCTGTATGCCGCCCGAGACGCTTGTGAGCGCGGCATTTACAGTGAAGAATACCGGCTCATACGCCATTGAGGATATAGAAAAAGCCCTTATCAAATGCGGATATGTGAAATGCGAGCAGGTCGAGGGCGCGGGACAGTTTGCCCGTCGCGGCGGAATACTGGACCTTTTCTCCCCGGGCGACGCTCAGCCGGTGAGGATAGAGTTCTGGGGCGACGATATCGACTCCATGGGGTATTTCGACATCTCCACACAGCGCCGCACGGAGCAGATCGAAAAATGCACCGTTCTCCCTGCGGCGGAGGCGCTGCCCACACTCGCCTCCGGCGGGACGGAGGCGTTTTCCGCCGAGCTGGAAGCGCTTGCCGCAAAATATGCCAAAAAGAGAACGAGCGAGAATGCCGCGTCCCTTTCCGCAAATATGCGTGCGGACGCGGAGAAGCTCAGAAACGGAGTAATCCTGACCGACGCGGACAGGTATCTGCCCGTCCTCTATCCGTCCTGCTGCGCGCTTGATTACATTCCCGAAAACGCCGTCGTCATTTTCGACCAGCCCACGCGCTGCGGCGAGAAGGCGAGAGACTATATAAAGCAGCTCACCGACGATGTGCGGAGCTTGCAGAGAAGTGCGCTCGTATCCGCCGCCCCCGAGAGCTTTGCCGCAGGCTTTGAACTGCTCATAAAACGGCTGGAGGACTTCCCCGTCTATATGGCGGACGCATTCACCCTCGGACGTAATCCCCTCGCGCCGAAGACGGTAACGAGTATTCCCGCAAAGCAGCTCCCCTCCTACGCAGGCAGCGCACAGGCCGCCTCAGAGGACGTAAAGCTGTACTTAAAGCAAAATTACAGAGTGGCCGTGCTGGCGGGCGATGAAAGACGCGCAGGCGTACTGCGGGAATTTTTCTCCGCACAGGGGATAGAGGCGGCTTTTTGCCCGGAGATAAAGACGCTCCCCGAAGCGGGACAGTGCGCCATCTTCATCGGCTCGATCTCCGCCGGACTGGAATACCCCGGGATAAAGCTCACCGTGCTGACCGACTCTCAGCTTGTAAGAGCGAGGGGAAAAGAAAAAAAGAGAACAAAAAAGCTCCCGTCAGACAGACAGCGCATTAATTCCTGCGCGGATCTGAGCGTGGGGGATTATGTGGTGCACGAAAACCACGGCATCGGACGCTTCGCCGGTATCGTCAGGATGCAGGTGGACGGCTTTGACAAGGACTATATAAAGATCAGCTATGCAGGCTCGGACACCCTGTTCGTCCCCGCCACGCAGCTCGACATGGTCAGCAAATATACCGGCGGCGGAGAGGACAGGGAAGTTAAGCTCAGCAAAATGGGCGGTACCGACTGGGCGAGGACGAGAAGCCGCGCCAAGGCGGGGGCGAAGGATATGGCGGAAAAGCTAATCGCGCTCTATGCCCAGCGCCAGAGACTGCCCGGCTACGCCTTCTCTCCCGACAGCGAATGGCAGAAGGAATTTGAGGAAAATTTCGGCTACGTCGAGACAGACGATCAGCTCAGAAGCACATTCGAGATCAAGCGCGATATGGAATCGAGCGTGCCGATGGACAGACTTCTCTGCGGCGATGTGGGCTTCGGCAAGACGGAGGTGGCGCTCCGCGCCGTGATGAAGTGCGTACTGGACGGCAAGCAGGCGGCGATCCTCGTGCCGACGACAGTGCTTGCCCAGCAGCACTATCAGACGGCGATGCAGAGATTTTTCGGCTTTCCGGTGAATATCGCGGTGCTCAACCGTTTCAAAGCCGGTTCGCAGACGAACGACACGCTCAGAGGGCTTGCAAACGGCTCGGTCGATCTTGTCATCGGCACTCACAGACTTCTGAGCAGGGACGTGAAATTCAAGGACTTAGGGCTTCTGGTCGTGGACGAGGAGCAGCGCTTCGGCGTGACGCATAAGGAGCATATCAAGGAGCTGTCCAAGGGCGTGGACGTGCTGACGCTCTCGGCAACGCCCATCCCCAGAACGCTCAACATGGCCATGAGCGGCATACGCGATATGTCCACGATCGATGAGCCGCCCGAGGACAGACTGCCGGTGCAGACCTTCGTCATGGAGCACGACTGGAACATCCTCGCCGACGCGATACGCAGAGAAATTCAGCGCGGCGGACAGGTCTACTACCTCCACAACAGAGTTGAGGACATCGACCGCACGGCTTCCCGGATAAAAGCCATGCTGGAGGATGTGACGGTGGGAGTCGCCCACGGACGTATGGACAAGAATATGCTCTCCTCGGTCATGGAGAGCGTCGTGAGCGGGGAGACACAGGTGCTGGTCTGTACGACGATCATCGAGACCGGCATCGACATCCCCAATGTGAATACTCTTATAATAGAGGACGCGGACAAACTGGGGCTTGCCCAGCTCCACCAGATACGCGGGCGGGTAGGGCGCTCCACGAGGAAAGCGAACGCATATCTGACCTTCCGGCGCGACAAGGTGCTCACCGAGATAGCCGAAAAGCGCCTCAACGCCATCCGCGACTTTGCCGCCTTCGGCTCGGGCTACAAGATCGCCATGCGCGATCTGGAAATACGCGGTGCGGGCAATCTCTTAGGCGCCGAGCAGTCGGGGCACATGATCGACGTGGGCTACGATATGTATATGAAGCTCCTGAGCGAAGCGGTACTGGAGGCACGCGGCGTAGAGGTGCCCAAACGCGCCGAATGCTCGGCAGATCTGGCGGTCGCGGCGAACATCCCCGATAAATATATCCCATCCTCAGAGCAGCGCATGGACATCTACCGGCGCATCGCCCTTATCCGAACCGAGGAGGAGGCGGACGATCTGACAGACGAGCTGATCGACCGTTTCGGCGACCCGCCCGCCGGAGTCAACTCCCTGATACACGTTGCGCTTTTAAGAGGCGAGGCGGGCAAGGCGGGCATCACCGATATCTCCCAGAAGCAGGGCACGATCCGCTTTACGGTGAAGAATTTCGATATGGAAAAGGTCTCGCGGCTGTACGCGCAGCCGGAATATAAAAACCGTCTGAGAGTCGAGGCCGGTACAAAGCCGTGTCTCAGCGTGAAGATAAGCTCCAAGGGCAAGGTCATCGACGAGGCGAGAAAATTCGTCGCCGACTGGGGTAAATGAGAGGGAGGCAAAAACATTAAAATCCGCAATCTGTATTGACATACGGGAATAAAATCTGTAAAATGAAATAAAGTGTTTATCCTATGATAAACAACAAAAATAAATATGGAGGAAAATCATGAAAAAGTTCTTAGCACTTGTTCTGGCACTCGTCATGGTGCTGTCTCTTTGCTCCATGAGCGCATTTGCCGAAAAGCCCATTGAACTGCGCTGCTCCACCAACCTTGCCGCCACCAGCACTGTCGGTCAGGGTCTTGCAAAGTTTGCAGAGCTGGTCAACGAGAAGTCCGAAGGCCGCATCAACGCCACCGCCAACTTCGGCAGTGAGCTGGGCAGCCAGGCCGAGCAGGTCTCCATGGCAATGTCCGGCGACCTTGAGATGGTCGTCGCCGCTCCCGGCACCGGCCCGGGCGCATACGAAGGCTGCGAGCCTCTGCTCCTGTTCGAGTTCCCGTTCCTTTTCAAGGACAATGACCAGTACCGCCGCGTTATGAAGGCTGTTCTGCCCGAAGTAAACGAAATGGTCGGCGACCTCGGCTTCACCGCTATGGGCGGTCAGTCCCAGGGCGCACGCGACATCCTCACCACCAAGCAGGTATCCACCATCGACGACATGAAGGATCTCGTCATGAGAGGCCCCAATGCCGTTTACATCTCCATGTTTGAGTCTGTCGGCGCTGCCGGCATCACCATGGACTGGAACGATATCTACTCCGCCATGCAGAACAATACCTGCGACGGCTGCGAGGGTTCCCCCAGCTCCCTGCACGCATCCTCCCTTGAGGACAACGGCAAGTACCTCGCCATTACCAACCACATCATCGCCTGCGTCTACTACTTCTTCAATACCGACTGGCTTAACAGCCTCCCCGAGGATCTGCAGGCTGTGATCGCAGAGTGTGTTGACGAAGCCACCGCATATCAGGAAGAGATCGACGACGCAGACCAGGGCGCTGCTCTCGACGCTATGAAGGCAAACGGCGTCACCGTCACCGAGGTCTCCGACATCGACGCATGGAAGGAAGCCTGCGCACCCATGACCGAGGAGTACCTCTCCAGAGGCGACAACTGGCAGGCATTCTACGAAGTTCTCACTTCCGTCGAGTAATTAATTAAACAGGCTGTTTCAGTCCTGCGACCGACCCATGAATGTCCGGGCTGCATCCGTATTAACCGGGCGCAGTCCGGACGCTTCTTATCCGGCAAATGGAGGGAAAAAGATGGATACACTCAGAAAAGTCGACCGTGTTCTCAACACCGCAAGAGTTGTGCTGCTTGTGGCGATCATGATCTTTACCGTCGGAATATGCACAATGAATATCGTCCTGCGCTACCTTATAAAAGGCGTTGCCGCGCTCCGACCCTATCCCTGGGTAGATGAGCTTATGCGAATGGGCGCGATATGGATAGCCTTTCTTGCCGCCGGCTTAGGCGTAAAATCCGGAGCGCATATCTCTCTGGAATCCTTTACCGAAAAATATCTGCCCCCAAAGGTGACGATGATACTCAGAAAGATCGCGCTCGTCATCGTGCTTGTCACACTGGCGGTGCTTATTTACTACGGAATCAAGCAGTCCATAAAAGAGTCGAGAAGCTTTTTGCAGAACATACATATCTCGAATGCGTGGTTTTACTCCGCCATTCCCGTGGGCTGCGGCTACCTCTTTTATGACTATTTATTGATATTGATATTCGGAAAACACCCCTTTGCCAACGAGGCAAAGGAAGAGCCCACAAGCGGATCGTTTTAAAGGAGGGAGAGAAGTATGCTTACAACATTATTGATTTTCCTCGTGCTTCTGGCATTTATCTTCTTAGGCTTTCCCATCTTCATGGCGCTGCTGATAACCGGCATCATCTTCATCCTTTTCGGCGGCAATTCCATGAGCCTTACTATTATAAAGATGTTCGGCAGCGTCAACAGCCTTTCGCTTCTGGCGATACCCTTTTTCGTCACCGCCGGCAACATCATCATGAAGTCCAAGATAACCGATAAGCTTGTAAACTTTGCCGATGCCGCCGTCGGATTTCTGCCCGGCGGTCTGGGACACGTCAACGTGCTCACAAGTATGATATTCGGCGGTATTCAGGGCTCCGGCTGTGCGGACGCGGCGGCTATCGGCGGTATGCTGATCCCCGCGATGGAAAAGCAGGGCTACGATACCGATTACGCGGTCGCGGTCACGGCGGGCTCGTCCATGCTCTCCCCGATCATCCCGCCGAGCATCTGCATGATACTCTACGCCTATTACACCGAAATTCCCGTGGGTCGGCTTTTCATGGGCGGTCTTGTCCCGGGCATCATCATCGGCATATTGCAGATGTGCGTTGTCTATCTCTCATATAAAAAGCGCGGCTACAACATACCCAGAACAAGGTTCTCGATCAAAAATCTGCTCGTCACCGCATGGCACTCTTTGGGCGCACTGCTCATGCCGCTTATCATCCTGTCGGGTATCTGCTTCGGCATCGTCACGCCCACCGAGTCCGGCGTTCTCGCCATCCTCTACGGTCTTGTCTACGGCTTCTTTATCAGCAAAAACCTCAAGCTGCGCGATATTCCCCAGATACTCAAGGACTCCGCCGTCACGACCTCGGTCGTATATATGACCATCGCGGGCGCGGGCGTTCTCTCAAATGTGCTTGTCAGACTGCACTTCCAGACCGAGGTCGAAAACTTCGCCGTCAACGTACTCGGAACGCCGTTCCTGTGCATCATGTTCCTGTTTATCGTTTTCCTCATTCTCGGTATGTTCCTCGACCCCACCGTCATCATCGCCATGTTTGCCGCCACTACTCTCAACATCGGCAACAAGATGGGCTTCGATCCCGTGCTCTTCGGCGTTATCATGACGATCGTCATGCAGCTCGGCGCGATCACGCCTCCCGTGGGTACGTTCCTGTTTATTTCCTGCGGCGTGGGTAAGATATCGATAGAAAAGGTCGTCAAACCGCTGCTGCCGTATATGGCGACGGTCGTTATAGTGATGATACTGTCCTTCCTTATCCCCGGACTCGTCACCGCTCTGCCCACAGCCATTTACGGGTAATGGAACTCCCTCAGTCAGCTAAAGCTGACAGCCTTGTTCACCCCTCCCTCTGTCAGCCTAAAGGCTGACATCTCCCTCCGCCGGAGGGAGTCTTCCTCAGAGAGGGAGCCAAGCCCTATGCCAAATAAAGGAGTAAAAATCATGCAGGAGAAAAAAGACGGTGCGACCTACGCACCGAAAGGAGAAAAGCACGCTGTATGCGCCCCGGACGAATTTAAGGTCGGCGTGATCGGACTTAATCACGGGCATATCTACGGTATGTGCAACGGACTTTCGGAAGCCGGCGCGGATATCTCCCTTGTATATGACCCCGACACGGAGAAAGTAAAAGCGTTTATTGAAAAGTTCCCGACGGCAAAAGCCGCTTCATCGAGAGAAGAGGTACTCAATTCCGATGTAAAAATGATCGCCACCGCCGCCATCCCCTGTGATCGGGGCGATATCGGTATTGACGCGCTCAAGCACGGCAAGGACTTTTTCTCGGACAAGCCCTCCGTAACTTCATTCGAGCAGCTCAACGAGCTGCGCAGTCTTACAAAATTGACGGGACACCGCTTTTTCACATATTTCAGCGAGAGACTGCACGTTGAAGCCTCCGTCTACGCCGAGCAGCTTATAAAAGAGGGGAAGATCGGCAAGGTCGTGCAGGTCATGGGCTGGGGACCTCACCGCCTCGGCAAAAACCGTCCCGACTGGTTTTTTGAGCCGGAGCGATACGGCGGGATAATCACCGACATCGGCTGCCACCAGATAGAGCAGCTCGTGTTCTTCTCGGGCGCGGAGGACGCGAGGATAGTCACCAGCCGTATCGGAAACTACAATAACTCCGAGCATCCCCGCTTTCAGGATTTCGGCGACGCCACGCTCCAATGCGCAAACGGCGTGACCGGCTATTTCCGCGTGGACTGGTTCACCCCTGACGGACTCGGCGCGTGGGGCGACGGGCGCACGCTGATAATCGGCACGGAGGGCTATATCGAGATACGAAAGTATATAGATGTTGCCAACAGCGCCGAAGGGGATCATATCTACCTCGTCAATAAGGACGGTGAGCGGCATATTCCGGCAAGCGGCAAATGCGGATTCCCCTTCTTCGGCAGAATGATCCGAGACTGTCTCGACGGCACCGAAAACGCCATGAAGCAATCCTACGTGCTGCGCATCATGGAGCTTGCGCTGGAGGCGCAGACAAACGCGCAGTGGGTCGAATACACAGATCAACTTTAAGAAAGAGGTACAAAAAATGCTTAAAATAGCCATTATCGGCGCGGGTGCCATTTCCAGAGCACACATTGACGCATACCTTACCTTCCCCGAAAAATGCGGGATAGTCGCAGTCTGCAACCATCATATCGACAGAGCCGAAAAGCTCATAAAAGAGAAGGAGCTCACCGGCGCGAAAGCCTTTGACAGTCTGGAAAACGCATTAAAGGAGCTTAAGATCGATGTCGCTTCCGTCTGCCTGCCTCCCGCAGAGCACGCAAAGCAGACGATCTTTGCCCTCAATAACGGCGTTCACGTCCTGTGCGAAAAGCCGATGGCAAACTCCCTTGAGGAGTGCGACGCGATGATTGAAGCGGCAGAGAAAAACAACGTAAAGCTTGCCGTCGTCTGCCAGCTTAGATGCGCGAGCCGTACACAGAGAATAAAGCAGCTCCTTGCCTCCGGCGAGTTCGGAAAGCCTCTGTATACCAAGGTAGACTCCATGTGGTGGCGCGGCAGTAATTATCACAAGATGTTCTGGCGCGGCACATGGGCGAGCGAGGGCGGCGGCGTGCTGTCCGGTCAGGCAATACACCATCTCGATCTGACGCTGTATCTGCTCGGAATGCCCAAGTCCGTCACAGCCTACATGAACAATGTCGGACACGACAACTCCGAATGTGAGGATATTATCTCCGTGTCCATGGACTACGGCGACTATGCCGCCCAGTTCAACGCCTCTCTCGTTGCCCACGGCGAGCGTCAGCGCATCGATATCTATACCGAGGGCGGCATGATGTCAATTCCGTGGGAGGTCGACGCCTCCCGCCAGATGGACAACGGCTTCCCCGAAAAGGACGCTGAGGGCATGGAAAAGCTCAACGCCGCCTATAACGCGCTTCCGGAGCTTCCCTATGAAAACCACATCGGGCAGGTCTTTAACTTCCTGTGCGCCGTCGAGAACGGAGATAAGCTGATCGCCGACGGGAACGAGGGAAGAAACGTTATCGAGGTCATCACCGCCGCGTATCTGTCCGCGATCGAGCATAAGAGCGTGGCTCTGCCCCTTGACAAATCATGCAGACTCTATACTCTTGAAGGCAAGATCGGTAATCTGCCCCACTTCTACGAAAAGCACGAGAGCGTCGCCTCCCTCGGCGACGGCGCGATCACGTTTGCCAAATAATCTGTCTGCCGATCCGTAGGGCGGGGGCTTGCTCCCGCCGCAAAGTCGGATATCGTGTTAGGTTACGGCGGGAGCAAGCCTCCGCCCTACGAAAAATGAGGTAACTATGAGCGAACTGTTTGAATTCCTCCCCGTTTCAAAGGAGGATATGGAAAGCCGCGGATGGTGGTGGTATGATTTTCTCGTCGTCACGGGCGATGCGTATGTCGATCACCCCAGCTTCGGCACCGCCGTCATAGCGCGAGTATTGGAATCGGAAGGCTTCCGCGTGGCGATCTTGGCTCAGCCCGACTGGCACAGTGCCGACGCCTTTGCCGCGATGGGTCGACCGCGCCTCGGCGTGATGATCGGCTCGGGCAACTTAGACTCCATGGTCGCCAAATATACCGCCGCCAAAAAGCCGAGGAGCGAGGATTTTTACTCCCCCGGGAAAAAGCCGGGACTGCGCCCCGACCATGCCGTCGTTGTATATGCCAACCGTGCGCGTGAGGCGTTTCCGGGACTGCCGGTCATAATCGGCGGGCTGGAGGCGTCCCTCCGGCGCTTTGCCCACTATGATTACTGGGACGATAAGGTACGCCGCTCCGCCATATTCGACGCGGGCGCGGATATTCTGGTCTACGGCATGGGCGAGTACGCCACCCGCGAGATCGCAAGGCGGCTCAAAAGCAGGGAGAGCGTGTCCTCCATGACCGATATACGCGGCACGGCTGTTGCGGTAAGCGATGCGTCCGTGTGCGCCTACCCCCATGTTGAGCTGCCGTCCTTTGAGGAGGTCTGCGAAAACCGCAGACTTTACGCCGACGCAACACGTATTGAGTACGCAGAGCATGACCCTGTCAGAGGAAAAGCCCTGATACAGCCCCACGACAGACGCTTTCTTATCGTCAATCCCCCTGCCATGCCCCTCACCACCGAGGAGCTGGACGCCGTTGCCGAGCTTCCCTACACGAAGGACTATCACCCGATGTACGAGGCCATGGGCGGCGTGCCCGCTATCGAGGAGGTGCGCTTTTCCGTTATCCACAACCGAGGCTGCTTCGGCGGCTGCTCGTTCTGCGCACTCGCGTTCCATCAGGGCAGAATGGTCACATCCAGAAGCCATGAGAGTGTCATACGCGAGGTAACGGCACTGACAAAGCTGCCCGACTTCAAGGGCTATATCAACGACGTGGGCGGCCCCTCCGCAAACTTCCGCCACACCTCCTGCCAAAAGCAGCTCAAGTGCGGTATGTGTGCCGACAGACGCTGCCTCGCCCCCGAGCCGTGCCCGAATTTAGACGCGGATCATTCGGACTATCTCAGCCTTCTTCGAAAGCTCAGAGCCGTGCCCAATGTGAAAAAGGTTTTCGTGCGCAGCGGCATCCGCTATGACTATATGCTGGAGGATAAGAACAGCGAGTTTTTTGCCGAGCTTGTAAAATATCACATCTCCGGCCAGCTCAAGGTCGCGCCGGAGCACTGTATCGACTCGGTGCTCGACTACATGGGCAAGCCCCATATCGAGGTCTACGAGCGCTTCATGGAGAAATATAAGAAGCTTAATGACCGCTACTCCAAGGAGCAGTACATTGTCCCCTACCTCATGAGCTCCCACCCGGGAAGCACCTTGCAGGATGCCGTGGCACTGGCGGAATACCTCAACAAGATGGGTCGTCAGCCCGAGCAGGTGCAGGACTTCTACCCCACGCCCGGCACGATATCGACCTGTATGTACTATACCGGCATTGACCCGCTGACGATGAAGAGCGTGTATGTGGCGAAGACCTTCCATGAAAAGGCGATGCAGAGGGCGCTCTTGCAGTGGAAACGCCCAGACAAGAGAAAGCTCGTCATTGAGGCGCTCAAAGAGGCGGGAAGAGAAGACCTCATCGGGTTTAAGCCCGAGTGCCTTGTAAGACCCGACTACTCCCCCGAAAAGCACGGCAAAGCGCATAAAAACGAGAAAAAAACAGCCTCTCCCGCTCCAACGGAGCCGGAGAAGCCGAAAAAGCCCGTATCCAGAAAGGGTTGGGCCAAGGCAAAGCCGAAGCCCAAAAGAGGGCAGAAGCCGAATAAACAGAGCTGACAGCAAAAAGCGGAGAGTGGCGATAAAAGCTTCACTCTCCGCATTTCTTGAAAATAAGAATAATGTATTGCGTTATGATATACAATATGCTAATATAAAAAGAAAAAGGGGGTTCAGTTATGGCTGTAAAAAGTGCAAATGTGATGGCACGTGTAGAACCGGAGATCAAGGAACGGGCGGAAAGTATTCTGTCAGGACTCGGAATACCCGTATCGGTTTTTATAAACATGATGTACAGACAGATCATAGTAAAAAACGGTATTCCCTTTTCCCTGACGCTCCCTCATGCACCTGCCGATTTTGAGAGTATGACAAAGGAACAGTTTGATACGATCATGGAAAGAGGGCTTGCTGATGAAAAAAACAAAAACGGTATGCCGCTTGAAGATGCTTTTTCTGAACTGCGGAAGGGTATATGAGTGTGAATGAGAAATATAATGTCTATGTGACCGCTTTTGCGATGGAGCAGATAAAAGAGACTGCGGATTATATTTCACATACCCTTATGGAGCCTCAGACAGCGCATAAATGGCTGAATACGATGGAAAAGGAAATAAGCTCCCTGTTATTTATGCCCAATCGCATTCCGCTCACACCGGAGGAACCGTGGCATTCTGAGGGGGTTCACCGTATGAGGATAAAGAATTTCTATGTGTATTTCCGAGTGAACGAGGAAGAAAAAACAGTCTGGATTACGGCGGTCATATATGCTCGACGAAATCAAAGAGAACGCCTGAAAGAAGCGGAAGAAAAAAACAGTGAGAGCGGAGAGTGGCGATAAAAGCTTCACTCTCCGCTCGGTGCTCAAACGATCCTCTTGAACATCTTATCAAGCTCTTTTTTTGTGAGCGTGACCGCGACGGGGCGGCCGTGAGGACAGTATTTGACCTTGCCGGAGAGCACCTGCTTTACAAGTACGTCAAGCTCCTGCGGCTCGGTGTCCCAGCCGGCCTTGATCGCGGCTTTGCAGGCGACTGTGTGCAATATCTCATCCCGGACGCTCTTTGCGTCGAGCCCCTTGCCGCGTCTGAGCTTTTCGCATATCTCCTCCAAGGCCGCCGCGGCATCACCGGCATCCATGTCGGCGGGCACCGACCGGATCACAAAGCTGTCCGCGCCGAATTCCTCTATCTCAAAGCCCAGCTCGTACAGTAATGCGCCGTTTTTCTCAATGATCTCCGCATTCTCGCCGTCGGGCTTCACAGTGACGGGGATCAGCAGCATCTGGGAACTTATTTCGCCCTGATCGGCTTTCAGACGGTCAAAAATGATGCGCTCATGCGCGGCGTGCTTGTCAATAAGCACCAATTGCCCCTCGCTCTCGGCGATGATGTACGTTTTCATCGCCTCACCCACTATCTTGTATGGCGGGCAGTATAAATTTTCAACACTTTCAACAGAGTTATCAACAGCGTTTACAGGCAATTTGACGGGTGTTTCCGCACTTATTGCGGCTGAACCGTCTTTTTTCGGCAGCAGCTCCGACGCCGTTTCGTCTGACGGCGCGGAGGCAGATGTTGTGTCCGGCGTGATCTTCTGCGTTACGAACACGACCGACGGGATATCGGCTGAGTTATCAACACTGTCAACAGAGTTTTCAACACTTATGTCAACCGAAGCCTTCGACGATGCTTTTGAAATATAGTCACTCTCGGCCGCTCTCATCACGGGGGCGGCTGTTTTTGCCGCCGAATAACCGTTTTCGCGGAAGCTCTGAGCGCTCATTGTGCGGAAAAAGTCCGCCCGGGGCGTCGAGACCTTCACAGTGGAGGGAGACAGCTCCGGCTTTGCCGTGACGCTCTCGCCGGACAGAGCCAGCCCTACGGCTCTGTAAACAAGATCGAAGACCTTTTTCTCGTTGGTGAATTTCACCTCGGTCTTGGCGGGGTGGACGTTCACGTCAACAGATGTAAGATCGATGCTCAGGAACAGAACACAGGAGGGATAGCGGCCGGTCAGGAGGGTGTTTTTATATGCCTGCTCCACGGCGGTCTGTAAAAGCTGGGACTTTATGTAGCGCCCGTTGCAGTAGAAAAACTGCATGGATCGGTTGCCGCGCCCGGCAGAGGGGGAGGAGGTATAGCCCCTGACGCTCATACCCTCATCCTCGCAGGAGCATTTGAGCAGCGATGACGCCGCCTCACGCCCCAAAAGGGTATAGATTGCCGAGTCGATCCGCCCGTCACCGGGGGAGAAAAATTCCTCCTGTCCGTCGCGTATGAGCCTCACCGATACCTCCGGGTGACCGAGAGCGCAGCGGAGCGCGGCAGCGGTGCAGGCGGAGGCTTCGCTCCGGTCGGTCTTGAGGAACTTGAGGCGGGCGGGAGTGTTGTAAAAGAGATCACGCACGACCATGGTCGTCCCCTCGGGACAGCCGCAGGTGATCATATCGTCGATTTCTCCGGCGGTCAGCGTTACCTTCACGCCCTCGCCCGTCCCTCTGCGGCGGGTCGTCAGTTCGATATGAGACACGCCCGAGATGGCGGCCAGAGCCTCGCCGCGAAAGCCCATCGTGCCGATTTTATTCAATCCCTCCGCGTCATGGAGCTTTGAGGTCGCATGGCGCAGAAAGGCAACGCCCGCATCCTCCGGCAGCATACCCACGCCGTCATCGGTTACGCGGATATAGGCGATACCGCCGCCGCGGAGCTCCACTGTAATGTTTTTCGCCCCCGCGTCAAGGGAGTTTTCCATCAGCTCCTTTATAACGGACGCGGGACGCTCCACCACTTCACCGGCGGCGATCAGGTCAGCCACATGAGGGGAGAGAAGATTTATAACGCTCATGCCAACACCTCCATGGGAAATGTCATTTTTACAATAATAGCATTTTTGCGGAGAGTGCGCAAGGCTGAAAGTGTGCACCGGGCACTTCGAACTGTCTTGACTGCGCGGTAATAAGCTGTTATGATGGGCGAAAAAGAAAGTGCGGAGGTACGATCATGAAAAGAAAAGCAGTTGCTTTAATTATAGCGGTTCTGATGCTTGCCGGCTGTACCGGAATATGCGCTTTTGCCTCGGAGAACACAGAGGAAGGCACATCGACGGAGCAGAACATGAATTTACCCGTCATAGGTGATCAGGAGACCGGCAGCGGAGAATACAGCGGCGGTCAG
>JAUNND010000047.1:0-15453 GCA_030531595.1 Eubacteriales bacterium
TTTGGTGCTGCCATAACGGTAGGCGGTCAGTCCCTCCGACTCGGAGGGCAGCTTCTGACCCTCCGGGTATTGTTCCTTTGCGAATACATACAAGGAGGGGATGCTATATGACAACGATAGAGATATTAACGCTCTGCCTTGTACTCATCAGCTTTGCACAGCTGATCATAAACATATGCAAAAAGAAGTAACCGCCGTTCCCTGTCCACAAGATCGGTGATTACTTCATTTCTTCTTGAGGGCTGACCGTCTATCGGCAGCACTCTTTGTGTCTCTATTATATGCACGGTGTACCGTTTTTGTCAATATTGAATTTGTGATGTGTCACACAGAGAACAGTCCCCAATGCCAGTTAAGAAAATTGCGTCCGTAGGGCGCTGGCTGTCTCCCGCCGTAACGCTGTGGAAACTCCGACTTTTCGGCGGGAGCAAGCCCCCGCCCTACGAAAAATCGTTAACTTACCGCCATTGAGAACCGTCCCCTGTGTGCGCATTTTTTATGTTGCATTTTATCAAAAGCTATGTTAACATAACTTTGGTGCTGCCATAACGGTAGGCGGTCAGTCCCTCCGACTCGGAGGGCAGCTTCTGACCCTCCGGGTATTGTTCCTTTGCGAATACATACAAGGAGGGGATGCTATATGACAACGATAGAGATATTAACGCTCTGCCTTGTACTCATCAGCTTTGCACAGCTGATTATAAACATATGCAAAAAGAAGTAACCGCCACTCCTGTCCCAATAGGTTGACGGTTATTTCTTTACCTATTTGAGGGCTGACCGTCTATCGGCAGCACTCTTTGTGACTCTATTATATGCACGCTCTACCTTTTTTGTCAATATTGAATTTGTGATGTGTCACACAGGGGACGGTTGGCAATGTCAGTAAATTAAGAAAAACGTGTCTGTAGGGCGGGAGCGAGCCCCGCCCTACAGATGAAAACGTTAACTTACCGTCCCCTGTGTGCGTATATAATTATACCGCGACCGGTATTTTATGATCGAACGCGTTATACTCGTAGCCCTCGACCTTGAAGCTGTCCCGCGTAAATTTGTAGAAATCGTCAACGGTTGGGTCGAGGATGAATTTCGGGGCGGGATGAGGCTCTTGCTTAATAAGCTCTTCGATGACGGGCACGTGCCGGTCGTAGATGTGCGCGTCGGCGATAACGTGGATAAATTCGCCCGGTTCAAAGCCCGTGACCTGCGCGAGCATCAGCGTGAGCGCGGCGTACTGCACCACGTTCCAGTTATTCGCCGCCAGAAAGTCCTGCGAGCGCTGGTTCAATATGGCGTTGAGCTTATTTCCGGCCACGTTGAAGGTCATGGAGTAGGCGCAGGGGTAGAGCGCCATTTCGCTCAGATCGGCGAAGTTATATATGTTGGTCATAATGCGCCGTGAGGCCGGGTTGTGCTTTAAGTCCCAGATCACCTTGTCGACCTGATCCATGTCTCCCTCGGGATAGTGGTGCTTTACACCCAACTGATAGCCGTAAGCCTTACCGATGGAGCCGTTTTCATCCGCCCATGCGTCCCACACCCTTGTGCGAAGCTCGTTTACGTTGTTGCTCTTTGCCTGCCAGATCCACAAAAGCTCGTCGATGGCGGACTTCCAGTAGGTGCGCCGCAAGGTCATGATCGGAAATTCCTCCGCGAGATCATAGCGGTTGACGATCCCGAACTTCTTTATCGTATGGGCGGGAGTACCGTCCTCCCAGCGGGGACGGACCTGTCTGTCTGTGTCCCATATGCCGTTTTCAAGAATATCTCTGCAATTTTGAATAAAAATCTCGTCTGCTCTGCTCATGTGTACCCTCCCGTGAAGCATTGATTATATACGGATTATACATTGTCGCCGCCTCTGCGTCAACAAAAAGCAAAAAATTGACAGACCGAACGGGGAAAAATTGTGATAACTGACAAAAAACAGAAATATTCATTTTTTATCGGCTTAAAATGAATAACAGGGCTTGACAATGAATAAAAATTCATGTATACTACGCTCGTCTTGTGACGTATGGATATTGTTCTTACAAACAAAATAACGCGTGAAAAGGAGAAAAACAAAAATGAAAAAGATCACAGCACTCGTACTTACACTTATCATGGCTTTTGCCGTGTGCGCAGTTCCCGCTTCCGCTGACGGCAAGCTGATCCTCGGCACCTCCGCCGACTACGCCCCCTTTGAGTTCATGTATGCCGATGAAAACGGCGAAATGGTCTACGGCGGTATCGACATCGATGTCGCAAAGTACATCGCAGAGGACATGGGCAAGGAGCTTCAGGTCGAGAACATGAGCTTTGACTATCTGCTCGTCAGCCTTGCAAAGGGCGACTACGACATGGTCATCGCCTGCATGGAGTCCACCGAGGAGCGTCTGAACGCCGCCGACTTCTCCGATCCCTACTACACCGACGTGCCTCCCATGATCCTTGTCAAGAAGGACGCAGCCGACAGCTACAAGACCCTCGCCGATCTCAGCGGCAAGAACGTCGGTGCTCAGACCGCCACCACCAAGCTCGACATGGTCAATGAGATGGAAGGCGTCAACGCTGTTGCTCTGGCCAATGTCAACGATCTCGTCAATGAGCTCGTATATGACAAGATCGACGCCGTTCTCCTCGACGGAGCCATCGCTCTCGAATATGCAAAGACCAATCCCGACCTCGTTGTTGCCGAAGCTTCCTCCGAGCTGGGCGAAGCCGCTCCCTACTGCGTGGCCGTTGCCAAGGGCGACCCCAAGGGTCTGCTTCCCGCCATCAACGAAGCCATCGCAAAGATGACCGAAGAGGATGCCGTCGCTTCCTTCATTGAAGCCGCCGACGCACTGGTCGATTCCGGCGCTGCTGAGGAAGTTTCCGCCGATGCCCCCGAAGAGGCATAATTAATCCGCTACCCATCCTTATCCATATTTCACGCGAGGGTGTAAAGCCTCTAATGGCTTTACACTTTCGTGTGCTTTCTACTAATTTTTGAAAGGTACATATATATGTGGTTCAGTGAACTGTTTAAGGGTATGTCGCCGGCGTCCTTCTTCAATTTCTCATTCCTGCCCAAGTACGGGAACTTCTTCCTGCAGGGACTCGGCTATACCCTGCTTCTGGCGATCGTGTCCGTTTTACTGGCGGTGCTTCCCGCTCTGATGCTCGCCATTATGCGCCTTAGCAAAAATAAGGTCGTCAAGGGAATTGCCGGCGCGTATATCGCCGCTTTCCGTTCAACGCCGCTGCTCGTCCAGCTGAGTATCATCTATTTCGGGCTTTTCGGGGCTATCACCATTCCGAGAATTACGATTTTAGGCTTTCTTGATATCAGCCGCTTTATCCCCGGCGTCGTTGCGCTGGCTCTCAACAGCTCCGCCTACGTTGCCGAGATCTTCCGTGCGGGTATTTTAGCTGTCGATATCGGTCAGACGGAGGCGGCACGCTCTCTCGGTCTGAACGGTTTCCAGTCGATGCGTCTTATCGTTCTGCCCCAGGCCATCAAAAACGTTCTTCCGGCGCTTGCAAACGAGATCGTAACCATGGTCAAGGAGTCCTCGATCTGTATGACGCTGGGCATGAGCGAGCTCATGTTTGCCGCAAAAAATGTTGCCACGACCACTTATATTTCCATAGCGCCCTATGTTGTGGCGGCGATCATATATTTCTGCATCAATTACCCTGCATCCAAGGCAATCGAAGCCATCGAAAGGAGAATGCGCCGTGGCGACAAACACTGATGTCCTGATCCGGGTGGAAGACCTGCTCAAGGAGTATAATGACGGGGCGGTCAAGGCTCTTAACCATTGCAACATGGAAGTGAAAAGGGGAGAGGTCGTGGCGATAATCGGACCGTCCGGTTCCGGTAAATCCACCATGCTCCGTTCCCTCAATCTGCTTGAAACTCCCACCTCGGGACATATCTATTTCGACGGCGTTGATCTCAACGACAAAGCCGTGGATATCAACCGCCACCGTCAGAAGATGGGCATGGTGTTCCAGCACTTCAACCTTTTCCCGCATCTGACGGTCAAGAAAAACATCACCCTCGCTCCGGTACAGCTCAAGCTGAAAACACAGGCGGAGGCCGACAAAAAGGCGGAAGAGCTGCTGGAACGTGTCGGACTTTCCGACAAAGCCAAAGAGTATCCCTCCATGCTCTCCGGCGGTCAGAAGCAGAGAATTGCTATTATCCGCGCTCTGGCGATGGAGCCGGAGGTCATGCTTTTTGACGAGCCTACCTCCGCACTCGACCCCGAAATGGTCGGCGAGGTGCTGGACGTTATGAAGGAGCTTGCCCGCGCCGGTATGACGATGGTCGTCGTCACCCACGAGATGGGCTTTGCCCGCGAGGTCGGAGACCGCGTTCTGTTCATGGCCGATGGCAATATCCTTGAGGAAGGTACTCCCGCTGAAATTTTTGATCATCCTAAAAATCCGAGACTCATTGATTTTCTCGGAAAGGTGCTGTAATATGCTGCAACCCTATTCAGCATAACTGATCATAATGAAAAACCCGACAGTCACGAAAGACTGTCGGGTTTTTGCTTGAACGGAAATGATCAGCAGACTATTGCTTTCTTGGGGCAGACGTTGGCGCAGTTGCCGCAGGCGACACAGTCGTCGTAATTGCATTTCCACACCTTGTTTGCACGGTCTACTTCAAGAGCGCCCTGCGGGCACTTTTTGGCGCATATCGTGCAGTAGACGCACTTGGAAGGATCCTGAACGGGCTTGCCGTCGTCCCTTGCCGCGACTGCGGGTGCTGTCGGTGCTTCCGTTTTGGCAGCGGGAGCGGCGGCGGGGGGAGCCTTCTTCACGGGCTTGGGCTTTACGTGCGTGCCGGTGACGATCAGGTCTTCCTCCTTGGTCGCTATCATGTGGTAATCGCCGGTCAGCTCTATGGACTTGGTGGAGCAGAAGTCGGCACAGGTGTTGCAGAAGGTGCAGGAGCCGAGGTTGAAGGTAAGGGTTATTTTTGTGCCGTCCTCGACCTCCTCCTTGTCCATCGTGATGGCGCCGCCGGAGCATACTCTCTGGCACATTCCGCAGCCGATGCACTTGTCCGCGTCGTACTTTATGCGGCCTCTGTAACGGGGAGCCGCTTCACTGGGGACAGCGGGGTACATTTCACAGCTCGTCTTGCTGAAAAGCTGAGATACAGCCTCTTTAATGAAAGGAAGTTCCATTATTTCTGTTCCCTCTTTTCCTTGAGTATTTTTGTTGCCAGTGCCAGACCCTCAATGACTGCCTGAGGTCTCGGCGCACAGCCCGCTATATCCACATCCACGGGAACATACTGACTCAAAGGCGCACACACGGAGTAGCTGCCCTTAAAGACGTTGCCGGACTGGGGGCAGGAGCCCATGGTGACAATGCACTTGGGGTCGGGGACCTGTGAAATGGCTCTGAGAACTCTGGGAAGCGACTGCTTGGTGACGGGACCGGTGACGACCACGATGTCTGCATGGCGGGGAGAACCGGTGAGCTTGAAGCCTAAACGCTCGGCGTCAAAGCGGGGAGTGAGCACGGAGACAAGCTCTATGTCGCAGCCGTTGCAGGAGCCTGCGTTGATGTGGAACAGCCACGGAGATTTCGCGGCGCTTTCATTTATCAGTTTTTCAAACATTTCTTTCCCTCCTTACAGACCGTACCATGCCAGCACAAGGCTTATGAGTGCCAGACCTGAAACGACCGTCCAGTAGTACTTGAATACCTGTTCGATCTTCAGTCTTGCGGTGATCGCATGGACAAGGGAGACGGTGAGAATAGTGATCACGATGCTGATCAGAACGAGGATGATACCGTCTATGACGATGATCCCGGTGCCGACGCCGCCTAAGAACAGAGCGACGAAGAGGCTGGAGAGCGTCAGGAGCTTGACGGCATGGGCGAGCTTGAAAACGCCTAAGGGTGCGCCGCTGTACTCGGCCAGAAGACCCTCGCAGATCTCGGTCTCTGCCTCGGCGGTATCAAAGGGATGGTTGCCGGTCTCGCCGGGGATGATCATAAGGAACGCTATCGCGGCGGGAATAAGGCTGGGATGGAGAATGAGAGAGCCGTTTGCAAGCTGATAGTCGGAAATGACGGAGAAGGAGAAGGTCACGCTGTCGCCGCCCGCGACCTTGCCGACGGCAAGAAGTACCAGCACCAGAGGCAGCTCACAGGAGATAACGGTGACCATTTCACGGCTCATACCGATACCGGCGTAGGGAGAGCCGGAGGCGGAGCCGCCGAGCATGGTCGCCATAGCGGGAATGAGCAGCAGATAGAGAATAACTATGATATCAGCAGTGCCGGAGAAAGCGGCCCAGCCGTGGATCGGAATGAACATCTGCAGCACGACCAGACCCGCAAGACCCACCAGAGGAGCCATAAGAAAGGTCGTCTTGGATGCTGCGGCGGGAATGATCGTCTCCTTGCCGCAGAGCTTGAAGAAATCATAGAAGGGCTGGAGAATGGGAGGACCGACACGCTTCTGCATTTTGGCAACGATCTTGCGGTCGATACCGGCAAGCAGGAGACCGACAAAGAAGCAGAACAGGAAGCCGGGGAAAATGAGGATATAGCCTAAATATTCAAGAGCACTTAAAACCATTGTCATATTTCCCACCTCCTTAAAGAACTATCGTGATGAACACAACGGCAAGGGACAGAGCAACGATCGCCCACAATGAGTAATCGTTCACGACGCCGCTGTGCAGATCGTGCATGAAACCGAAATAGTGACGCCAGTTGTGCTTGAAGCCCCAGAAGAGGTCTCCGCCGCCGACCTGAGAGAACTCGCTTGCTTCGCCGCCCCAGAACAGATCGTACTTGGGATCGACGTTTTCGGGACGAGCCTCGCTGACTCTGTCGTACTTGCCGAGAACGGCAGCGATCGTGACAGCAAGTAAGCCGATGCAGAGGATGAGCAGCCACGATACGGGCGCCCAGTAACCGACCTGAGTGAAGCTGACGGTCGAAACAACAGGCAGATTGTCACCCATTACGGAGCCGGCGTAGCCGCTGCCCATCATGGCGTCGATGTACCTGACAGCGCTGAATACGGCGTTTGCAGCGGGCTCGGTGAGGTTCTTGGTGACAAAGCCGGGGAACAGACCTGTGAGCACACAGAGAATTGCGAAAATGCTCATTGCGATTATCATGCCCGGTTTTACCTCGTGGACATTCTCGTACTTTGCGGGGAGTCTGCCGAAGAACACGGACTGACTGACCTTGACGAAGGAGGCGAGAGTGAGGACTGAGGTTATAAGGGCAACAATAGTTACAAGCAGGAAGCCGATGTTGCCGGTCTCGGCGGCTTTCTGGTAGGTCGCCTGATAGACCATCCACTTGGAGGCAAAGCCGTTGAAGGGAGGCAGACCGCTGATGGAGAACGCGCCGACAAGGAACAGCGCGGTCGTCCACGGCATTTTCTTTGAAAGTCCGCCCAGCTCGTCAAGATTGGTGGTGCCGGTTTCATGGAGCACCGCACCGGCTGCAAGGAACAGCAGACCCTTGAAGAGCGTGTGGTTCATGGCGTGGTAGAGACCGGCGGAAATGCCCAGACCCGTGCACAGACCGACTGCTGTAAGCACATAACCTATCTGTGAAATGGAGTGGAACGCCAGAAGACGCTTGAAGTCATGCTGGGCAAGAGCCATCGTGACGCACACAAACATACTGACACTGCCGACGAATACCAGCAAAAACTGGAACGAGCCGAGGTTCATCGTCTGGAACAGCATATATGTGAGTCTTATAATTCCGTAAATACCGGACTTGGTGAGAACGCCGGAGATAAGAACGGAGATGGATGCGGGAGCCGCGCCGTGCGCGTCAGCCGCAAGGGGATGGAAGGGAACGATGAACGCCTTGGTACTGAAACCGATGTAAAGCAGTGCAAACGCAAGCTTTGTGGCGTTGTTCATGTTGCCAGGGATGAGCGCGGCAAGCTGTGCAAAGTTCAGCGTATGCGCCTGAGCGTACAGCATGATTATACCTGTGAGGATGCAGGTAGAGCCGATGCAGCCGACGACCAGATACTTGAACGCCGCTTCCAGTGCGCCGTAAACCTTGTTGCGGAAGGCGGTGAGGGCAACGGCGGCAAAGGTGAGTATCTCGACCATGATGAACATATTGAAGATATCGCCCGAGAGAACAAGACCGATAACGCCGCCGGCGAGCATGAGGAAGAGCGTATAGTATTGAGGTACATTGTCGTCCCTGTCCATATACTGCAGCGAGTACACGCCGGAGACAAAGACGGCTGTTGCGATAAGCAGACCGAAGAACAGGCTGAGCTGGTCTACCTCAAGGGCAATGCCGATGGCATAGCCGCCCGCGGGGACGCGATTGCCCATCCAGTAGGCGATTATTTCGCCGTTAAGCATGACGGGCTTTACAAGAGCGATCATGCAGGCGAGGGACGCGGAGACGGCTAAAAACGCGATGGTGTTTCTGACGGCTTTGTTTTTACCGAACATTACGATAAGAAACGCGCCGAGGAACAAAACCATTATCGAGTAGATGGGGAAATGGTGGTAATCAAAGAAACTCATCCTCTCAGCCTCCTTATCTCTCTGGTGTCAAGAGTACCGTAGGACTCGTGCAGCTTCATGACCAGTGAAAGGCTCATTGCGGTGACACAGGCGCCGATAACGATGCTCGTAAGGGTCAGAGCCTGCGGGATCGGATCAACGAAGGTGCTTGCGGCGGTGAGCTCACCGGCGGTGAAGATAGGCGCGGTGCCGCCCTCGCAGTAACCGACGGAGATTATCAGAAGATTTACGCCGTAGTCGGCGATGGATAATCCGATAACGGTCTTGACAAGATTGTATTTTGTGATGATGCAGTAGAAGCCGAGGGCAATGAGGAAGAAGGACGCTATGTAGTTGAACATTATCATATCATTCACCTCATTCTTTCCCGTCATCGTCGGTGGCTGCCACAAGTCCCAGCATACTCAGTCCGAGCACGCCGACACCGGCAAGGACCTTAAGACCGACGGTGGTATCCATGAAGAATATGGTACCCGTTGAATACAGGTCTCCGATATTTCCATGATTGAACAGAACATTTTCGCAGAAGTAGGCTCCGCCCAGTACACCTATCATGGCGAACGCGATATAAGCGATGGAGGCAAAGCCCTCAAACTTATGCAGGAAGCCGCGGCTTATGCACTTTGCGGCACCCTCATAGCCGTAGCCCATGTAGATGAGCACGATCGCGGCAACCATCAGGACGCCGCCCTGAAATCCGCCGCCGGGGGAGAGATGACCGTGGAGAATGATATAAAAGATGTAGACCGGAACAAAGGGGAGCAGCTTGTCCGCGCCGCATTTGGCGATGACGTTTTTGAACTTCTTATTTTCCATCTTCCGCATCCTCCTTCTTTTCTTCTTTCTTTTTGCCGTTGCTGAGGATTACGATAGAGCCGGCGACGGCGGTGATAAGTATAAACGCCTCGCCCATTGTATCGTAGCCACGGAAGTCAAAGACGATGGAGGTCACGTCGTTGACGGAATGGGTCTTGGCTAAGTTCTGCTGAACTATCGCGTCGGCGGCACCGTTGGCGGTGGCGTCATTATAGCTGTCGGGGTTTTGCTGAAGCTCATATACGGAGACATTTGCCTGTGTACCGTCATAGGTGCGGGGCATCTGCGCCATCGTTATGCTCGCGTACACACCCGAAAAGAGAAAGACCGCCAGACAGACATAAGTTAAGAATTTCTTCATTTCTTATCGCCTCCCTGTATCTTTTTAAGGGTCACGATGAAGATAACGGGTGTGAGAGCCGCGCCGACGGCTGCCTCGGATATCGCAACGTCGGGTGCGTGGAGGATCAGAAATTCGGCGGCGGCGAAAAGTCCCGTGATGGCGAGGCAGATAACGGCGGACAGGAGATTTTCGGAGTTTACCGCCAGAATTGCGGTGACTACCATGCCGAGAACAACTATTACGTTGAGGATAACTACAATATTACTCATTGAGATCCCTCCCGTATTCATCAACAGTCATTTCTTTTTCGGGTCTGATACCGGCTTTATACGCGCCCTTTGCAATGGCGTGAGAGCCGATGGGGTTCGTGACCATGATAAAGACGCCGACCAGTGCCACCTTTACGGCGGTAGAGGCGGAGTGCATCACGAAGATTGCGTACAGCAGAGCACCGATCATAACGCACAGCATACCGAGCGTGGAGATACAGGTGGAAGCCTGCATACGGCAGAAGGCGTCGGGCATTTTGAGAACGCCTTTGGTACCGGCAAGGGCGAAGTAAAGACCGATGACCATGAGAACGTCAATTATAATTCTGAGTATCACAGTTCCTTCCTCCCTTCCAGATAGCGGCCGACAAGCATCGTGTCGACAATGCCGAGCATCGCGCCGATCAGAGAGATGTCAAGGTAGATCCCGCGCCCCGAGAACAGGGCGAACAGAACCATCGCGCAGCACAGCAGAGTGTCCGCGCTGTCACCGGCGACCATTCTGTCGGCGGCGGTGGGACCCTTGGCGACTCTTATGAGGACGATGAAGCCTAAAAGTGCAAAGAGTATTCCGAATATAAGCAGCTCTATCATCTGAACACCCTCCTTACGCCTCTTTCAAGCTTGCCCTTGATGGCTTCACCGGCTTCCTCGCCGGTCGATTTGACATCTATCCAGTGTACATAGTAATAGGTCTTGCCCTCCTCCTCGGCTATATCCATGGTGATGGTGCCGGGGGTGAGAGTGATGGAGTTTGCAAGCATCGCCTGACCGTATTCGCTCTCAACGTCAACGGGGATCTTGACGATACCGGGGTTTACGTCCTTACAGCCGCCGTAGCAGCGCTTTGCCATATCGCAGTTGGCCTTGATAAGCTCGGAGAAGAAGGTGCCGAACGCGTAGGCAATAAGGCTGAAAAACTTGGCGGGATTGAAAAGCCAGAAGGATTTTTCATGGATGAAAAATCTGGCTGAAAACAGAGCCACCGCAAGGCTCACCACCCCACCGGCTACCAGCTCCTGTACCGCCACTCCGTCGGCTCCGAAGGGCCATGTCAGCAGCAGCCAGAAAATGTAACAGACGATGAAGGTGCTTATTACAGCGGGAAATCTCGTTTTTTGCAAGAGAAAACCTCTCCTTCCATTTTTATCGGTTCAAAAGCGGGCTTTTGAACCGAGGACTCATGCTTATCGCGTCGCCCTTCGGACTCCTTGGTCGGCATGAGGGCAAACTTTGTTCGCCTTTGATGTGTTTTTTCCGCGGCAAAGCCGTGAAAAAAACGATTGAAAATGCCGTTTATTCGACCACTAAATTTTCAACAAAAAATTCCCGTCCCGCAGTCATGTGGACAGACGTACTGCCGCAGTTTTTGCAGCAGTGGTTTATTCTGTCCGCCTCGCCCTCATAGTCGCAGTCAAGACATTTGAATTTTGCTTTGACCGGCTCTATTTTGAGCCTTGCGCCCTCGGCTTTTGTTCCTTTCGCGGCGATGGGGAAAAATTCCTCGATGCACGCCGGTACAAGTCCCGAAAACTCGCCCACGCGCAGGGATATTTCCAGAACGCGGTCAAAAGCGTTTTTCTTTGCCTCGGACTCGACTATGTCGATTATGCTGCGGGTAATTGCCATTTCGTGCATTTTATCTGTCTAAGCAGCTGAAGCACGGGTCGATGCTGGCGATGATAAGACCTGCGTCGGCAACCGCGTTGCCCTTGAGCATGAAAGGCACGGTGGGGGTATTCTTGTAGCTCGGTACATGGATGCTGACGCGGTGATTGTTGAGTGTGCCGTTGCCGACGACCATGTGGGAGAGCTGACCGCGGGGAGCCTCATGGCGGCAGGTAGCCTGTCCGACCTGAATTTTCGGTATCTTATTGCCGTTGTTTATAGGCCCGTCAGGCAGCTTGTTGAGTGCCTGCTCAATGATCTTGACGGACTCATAGCACTCCAGCGCGCGGACGACAACACGGGCGAATACGTCACCGCTGTCGCATACGGGAATGTCGAAATCAAAGTCCTCATACGAGCAGTAGGGGGAGTCCTTCCGAACGTCGATCTTTACGCCCGATGCTCTCGCGTGCGGGCCGACAGCACCCATACGGATAGCGTCAGCCGTGGGCATAACGCCGATACCCTTTGTTCTGAGGGCTATGGTCTTGTCGGTAAGGGCGATCTCCACGATCCTGTCCAGAGGCTTTTTCAGCGCTTCAAGACCCTTGAGGATCTCGCGCTTCAAGTCGTCGTCAATGTCGCGTCTGGCGCCGCCTATGGTGACCATGGCGTAGTTTACGCGGTTGCCGGAGAGCTTTTCCAGCAGATCCATGATGACCTCGCGCTCATCCCAGATGTGCATGAACATACTGTCATGCCCGATGATGTGGCAGGCGATGCCAAGCCACAGGAAGTGGGAGTGCAGTCTTTCAAGCTCGGATGTGATCACGCGGATATACTCGCCTCTCTTGGGAACGGTCACGCCGTTGATCGCCTCGACCGTCATGGCATAGGTCAGCGCGTGGGAGTGGGAGCAGATGCCGCAGACGCGCTCGACCAGAACGAGAGTCTGGATGGCGTTGCGCTCGGTGGCAAGCTTCTCGATGCCGCGGTGGTTGTAGCCGACGAAGACCTCCGCGTCCCTGATTATCTCGCCGTCGGTGACGAGGTTTGCGTGGATCGGCTCTTCAAGCGCGGGATGGTAAGGGCCGATGGGAACTATATAGCTCATATTTCCCCTCCTTGCTTTTTGATGTTCTTTTCAACCAGCTCCTTGAGCGGAGTGACCATGATCTGACCTCTGCCCTCGGGATCGAGCATATCTTCGGGCAGGAACAGACGCTTGGACACGTCCAGCCCCTCAAACTCGATGCCGAACAGCTCGTTGAGCTCTCTCTCGGGCCACTCGGCGGCCAGATCGTAGACAGGCGCAATATCGGGAAGAACGGTCTCACCGACTACGTGATATGCCTCGATAACGGGATCGACCGCATATTCGTAGGAGACGTCCATCTGTCCCTCGGTATTGATGAAGGCGTGGATCATCACGAGGTATCTTCCGTCTTTCCTCATGCGCTCTGCAACGGGTACGATCTGGTCTTTGCTGATGTCAATTCTTTTGTACTCCTGCATTCAGTTCACCTCACATATAATATATTATATATCAATTTTTTGCTAACATATTCTGGGAAGCTGTGCCCCTGTAAGCTTCTGCAAAATGCGCTTTCCGCCGAAGGCGGTGTTCATGACGAGTTTTGCGGGGTATCTGTCCGTCACTGTGCCGATGATCGCGGCGTTTCCGCCCTCCACGGTATTTCGCATCGCCTCAAGCACCTTTTCCGCGTCCTCCGCCGCCACGACCGCGAGCAGCTTTCCCTCGTTGGCGCAGTACATGGGATCAAGCCCTAACATATCACAGGCGGCTTGAACATTGGGGCGCACGGGAATAAGCTTTTCATCAAGCTCAATACCGAGCGCTGTTCCCTCAATGAACTCGTTGAGTGTGGTAGCCACACCGCCGCGTGTGGGGTCGCGCAGGACGCGCACACCGTCTGAGGTTGACATAATTACATCGCACAGTCCGTTCAGCGCGGCGCAGTCGGAAAGTATCTCACCCTGCATCATTCCGGAGCGTGAAAGCATTACCGCCGTGCCGTGGTCGCCCACCGTGCCCGACACGATGACCTTATCGCCGCTTTGAATTTTTTTTGGCGAAAGCCCTTTGTATTTCAGAAAGCCGATACCGGCGGTATTGATATAGATCTTATCGCCGCGTCCCTTTTCAACGACCTTTGTATCGCCCGTGACGACCTGAACGCCGCATTTTTCGCACTGAGCGCGGATAGAGGCGATAATCTTCTCAAGGTCGGCAAGCGGAAAGCCTTCTTCTATTATAAACGCACAGCTCAGATACTTCGGCACACCGCCGCACATCGACACATCGTTCACCGTGCCGCACACCGAGAGCTTGCCGATGTCCCCGCCGGGGAAAAATATGGGGTCAACAACAAAGCTGTCGGTCGAGAACACAAGGCTTTCCGCGCCGGTCAGTATCGCGCCGTCGTTTAATTCGTTCAGAGCGGGATTATTGAGCGCGGGGAGTATCATGTTTTCGATAAGCCGCGAGGTCTTTTTTCCCCCGCTGCCGTAATCGAGAGTTATTATTTCGTCCATCATATCACCTGATATTTATATGCCGCGGCACACGCGCCCTCCGAGGACACCATGCACGGGCCCAGCGGGTCTTCGGGAGTACACACCTTTCCGAACATCGGGCAGTCACAGGGGGAAATACGCCCCGTGATGACCTTATCACAGCGGCATAAGGTCGGCTTCAAGTCATTTGCATAATGAATATCAAATTTCTTTTCAGCGTCATACTCCGCAAATTCCGTTTTAAAGCGAAATCCGCTGTTTTCGATAACGCCCAAGCCGCGCCATATATCACGCCGCGTTTCAAAGACGCTTTCAAGCATTTTCCGAGCGATAGGATTGCCGTCCTTATGAACTACCCGCCGGTACTCGTTTTCAAGCCTCGGCTCACCGTCCGCAATCTGCTTCAAAAGCCTGTACACGCTCAGAAGTATTCCCTCCGGCTCAAACGGGGCTATGACCGAGGGAATTTTATATTCCTCCGTCAGAAACTCAAAGCCCTTTTCGCCGATTATCGCCGCCACGTGCCCCGGGCACAGAAAGCCCTGAATGTCAAAGCCGTCCATTGCCATAAGCGTTCTGAGCGCGGGTTCAACGCATTTGAGCATTGACCAGACGGAGAAATTTTTAACGCCGTCCTCCCTCGCCGTCAGCACCGCCGCCGCAGTCCCGGGGGCGGTCGTTTCAAAGCCGACGCCGAGGAAAACGACCTCTCTGTCGGGATCATTCTTTGCAATTTCGATCGCGTCCACAGGGGAGTATACTATTTCGACCCTCGCACCCAGTGCGCGGCGTTTTGCGAGACTGTCCCCGCGCCTGCTCCCGGGCACGCGCACCATATCGCCGTAGGTAGCAATGATAACATTCGGGCGCATAGCAAGCTCCAAAGCCGCGTCAATGACCTCCGGCGGCGTGACGCACACCGGACAGCCCGGACCCGACAGCAGCTTCACATTTTCGGGCAGAACCGATTTCAGCCCCGATTTTGCGATAGCCATCGTATGCGTGCCGCAGACCTCCATAAGTCTTACATCGCCCACGTCAAGCGCCTTTATTGCCTCTAAAAACTCACAGATGGGTGACGGCATCTCTTATTTCCTCCCAGGACTCCAGATCATCCATAGCCTGCTGCAAGGGCAGACGCTCAATGGCAAAGCCGGCGTGGACTATCACATACTCGCCGATCTGCGGATTTTCGATGAAGTCGATACGCATTTTGCGCGTCATCCCCATCGCCTCGCCGACAGCCTCACTGCCGTTTATTTCTATTATTTTAAGCGGTATTGCAAGACACATCTTATGCTCCTAAAACGCATACTGTAGGGCGGGGGCTTGCTCCCGCCGCAGCCTTACGGAA
>JAUNND010000047.1:15463-19551 GCA_030531595.1 Eubacteriales bacterium
GTTGCCCCCCCCCGCACCCCGTTCCAGTTGCTGGGTGGGGGGGGGGCTTGCCCCCGCCGCTGCCTTCCGGCCGCTCCACCCGCAGGGCGGGAGCAAGCCCCCGCCCTACAGATAGTCATATAATCATCTGGCATGCCGTGTGGAATTTGCGATCATAAGCTGTCCGAGTGAAAGACCTTCGTCGTTGGTCGATACGCGCCGGTGGTGATACACCTTAAAGCCGCTCTGCCTCAGTCTTTCGGGCAGACGGCGCATGATATACATATTCTGAAAGCTGCCGCCGGAGAGAACAACGCGGTCAAGCCCCGTTTTCTCCCTCACATATTCGCACTGACTGACAGCCATATCAATAAGCGTGTTCATGAACATCGCGGCTTTTGCGGAAAGCGCGGCTTTGCTTTCGGAAAGCTCTTTTATCATTTCCCGCCAGTCAAAGCAGAGCGGGCAGCCGTAAAATCTATAAGAAAAAGCTTCTTCAACATTCTCACTCGCCGCCGCTTCAAGCAGCACAGCCCCCTGTCCCTCATAGGAGCAGTGCGTTTTTATGCCGAGAATTGCGGCAACGCCGTCAAACAGTCTCCCCATTCCCGATGATAAGGGGCAGTTAAGACCACTTTGGAGCATTTTTTCAAGCATTTCGGCGTTTTCAATACCCGAAACATCACATCCGCTGTCCTTGAGCAGCGCAAACGCCACGCGAAAGCTCTCCTTTACCGCTCTGTCGCCGCCTATTAGCGGGATGGGGCGGATGCTTCCCATACGCTCAAAGCCTTCATAACCGCCGACAAGACATTCACCGCCCCACGCCGTGCCGTCCGTGCCGCAGCCGGTGCCGTCCCAGATAAGACCGATGACCTCGCCGTCAAGGGCGTTGTCCGCCATGCAGGACGCCATGTGCGCATGATGGTGCTGAACGGTCACAAGGGGTATATTCTCCAGCTCCGACCTTTCGGAGGCATACTCGGTGGACATATAATCGGGGTGCATATCGCAGACGATCACTTCGGGTTTTATATCAAACAGACGTTGAAAATGGCTTATCTGGTTTGAATAGTTTTCCAGTGTCTCCATATTCTTAAGATCGCCTATGTGCTGGCTCGGAAAAACATAGCTGCCCTTGCTCAGACAGAAGCTCGCCTTCTGCTCCGCGCCGCAGGCGAGTATTCCGCGTGAAATACCGTCAACGCTTACGGGAAACGGCACATAGCCGCGTGACCTTCTCGCAAAATACTCTTTTTTGTCCAGTACCCAGCACAGCGAGTCGTCGCACCTTGTCTGGATGTCCCTGTTGTGCAGGAGAAAGCCGTCGGCAATACCGTGAAGCTTTTCAAGAGCCTCGGCATTTTTATACATGATGGGCGTGTCGGAGAGGTTCGCGCTGGTCATTATCAGCATATTGATGTCGTCACCGAAAAGCAGATAGTGCAGCGGAGTATACGGCAGCATGACGCCGACAAAGCCGTTCTCGCTTATCTCGGAAAGCGCGTTTCTCTCGCGTTTTTTCAGCAGTACGATGGGTCTTCGGAAGCCTTCAAGCACCTTTTTCTCGTCGGCACTTACAAAGCAGAGCTTTTCCGCCGTCTCGGCGTTTCGGCACATCACGGCAAAGGGCTTTTCGTCCCTCTGCTTGCGGCGTCTGAGCTCTTTTATCAGCTCACCGTCGCATTTACAGGCAAGGTGCATCCCCCCTAAACCCTTAATGCACACGATCCTTCCGCTTTTTATCTCATTTCTCGCAAGCTCTATCGCGTCGCCCTTAACGGCTTTCCCGTCCGCGTCAAGATAGAATACGTGCGGTCCGCACTCGGCACAGCAGTCCGGCTGGGCGTGATAGCGGCGGTTTTCGATGTCGTGGTATTCTCTATCGCAGTCGGGACACATGGGAAAGGCGCTCATGGAGGTCTTGGCGCGGTCGTAGGGCACATCGTTTATTATCGTGAAGCGCGGTCCGCAGTTGGTGCAGTTGATAAAGGGATAACGATACCTTTTATCGTTTATATCGCGCATTTCCCTGAGACAGTCATCACAGATGCAGATATCGGGAGAGATAAGCGTGTTTCTCGTCTCCTCCGTCTTGCTTGTGCGTATCTCAAAGCCGTCAAAGCCCTTCAGTTCATCGCTGAAAACAGACTCGACGCTCTCAATGACAGCAAGCTTCGGCGCTTTTTCGGGAAGCTCGGCAATAAAACGCTCAAGCCGGACTCTCTCCCCCTCAAGCTCCATCTCAACGCCGGACGAGGTGTTTTCGATATACCCGCAGAGACTGCTGCTTTTCACCAGCCTGTGGACAAAGGGACGGAAGCCGACCCCCTGTACGATCCCGTGAATTTTCAGCCGCACTCTCTCCAAGGCATACTCCTCCCATAATATTTTCATATTACAGTATATCGCTAAATCACATTATATGCAAGTTTGAACTTTGTGTGCGAACCGAATATTTTGTTAATCCACACAAGGCGTGTTCAAACGATAAAAATTACCGGAAAACAGGTTATCCGACAATTAACTTGACTTTATATGAGAAAACGGTAAAGCTCGCGTAAAAAAAACAGCCGGCGCCCTCAAAATCATCTTTGAGAGCACCGAAAATTTGTTATTTTTTTCTTTTTTCAAATAAGGAGTGGATATCGTATGCTTTACATTCGAGCTTGTACTTTATCTCTTCCAACCCGCCGTTTTCAAGCACGACCATATAGATTCCCAGCGCACCGAGAGCTAAAAGCGCGATAACGAGCACGATAATGATAGCGCCCTTGTTTGCCTTGCCGATGGCGATGGAGCTGAGCTTTGAAGTATCCGGAAGCTTCAGCCTCGGAGTAGTGTCAGAGCCTTTGCCCGTGTCTGTGGTGACCGCCGCGCTCTCCTTTACATCCACCGTGAAGCTTGCGGTCTTGCCGTTATACCTGACGGTAACGGTCTGTCTGCCGGAGGAGGTAAATGAACTCGGTTCAACGGAATATCCGCTGCTGACGGGACGGGAAACCCCGTTGACCGTGTCGCGCAGGACAAGACCGGCCGTGTCAAGACTCTCACCGACTGTATAGCTGAGCTTGGACGGAGTCGATGCGATCTCAAGAACATCCGGACTGACAGAAGGGGAGGAAACGTTCACTTCAAAGGAGCAGGAGTAACCCTTATGGAAAAGAGTGACGGTCTGTGTGCCCGCATAGCTGAGAACTGACGGCTCCAGTGTAAAATCCTCGCTCGTATCGGTATAGGTGCCGTCACGGTAGAATATACGGAAAACGATCCCGGCAGCGTCAACGCTCTCACCGACGGTGTAGTTCTGCTTTGAAGGCAGAACGACCATACCCAGCGCGGCGATCGGAGGCTCCGCGTCCGGTACGCTCACCGTGAAGGAGCACGTTTGCCCCCTGTATTCCGCGATCAGGGTAAGAGTTCCGGCGGCTCTGTCATAGCGATCCGCCGAAAGGCTGAAGCCGTCGGTGATGACTTCTGAGCGGCCGTTCGTATAGAAGACCTCTATGGAGAGACCCTGAACGTTGTAAAGCTCACCGTTTTCGTATTTCAGCTCATAAGGGAGCGTATTTACCGCTATACCGGAGACCTGCATTTCGGAGACGGTGACTCTGATAGGCCGAGAAGAAACGGTCACGGGTCGGGCGCTGCCGCCGGTGACGCAGCAGCAGTAATAAAATGTACCGGCTGAACTTGTTTCCGGAAAATACTCACTGCCGTAAGCGCCGGCTATCGGATATCCGCCGGAGCCGTCGGAGGCACATCCCGCAAACCACTGGTAGCTCAGCGGAGAACCGTCCGGAGAGATCGCTGCGCAGGTCAGCCGGACGCTGTCACCCGAAAAGCAATCCACATCGCTCGAGGTGCTGACCTCCGGCGTGGAGTCACTGACCGTAATATCGCATACGATGTTTCCTGTGACGGCGTCACCCGTATATATCACAAACCGGCAGCTTCCGGCGGTGAGAGGGGCTCCCGTTACGTACACTCCGTCACCGATGAGCTGAATGTTCAGTCCGGCAGGCAGAGCGTCACAGAAAGCGTAGCTCCCTTCGGAGACGGTACCCACGCGGTAATTGACGGAATCACCGGCGCAGACGCTGCCCAGA
>JAUNND010000048.1 GCA_030531595.1 Eubacteriales bacterium
TGAACATGAAGGATTACTTAAAGAAAAACGGAATACGCATCGGGATCATTATCGCGGCGGTCGCCATGATCATCGGCTTTACCGGCGCCGCCCGTGACGGACAGATAAGTCTTGTGCAGAACATCACCGGCATCGTGGAGGCTCCCATCAAGAAGGTCCTCAGCTCAACGGTCAACTGGTTCGACACGATCTACGGCTATCTGTATAAATATGACTCCCTCCAGGCGGAAAACGAGTCTCTCCGCTCTCAGCTTGCGGATGCACAGCAGTCGGCGCGTGACGGCATCGCCGCTTCCGAGGAAAACGTACGCCTGCGTGAGCTTCTCAATCTGCGTGAAAAGCACACCGACTATGAGATGGAGTCCTGCAAGGTGGTTCTCTGGTCATCGTCCAACTGGTCGTCCTCGTTTACCATCAGCAAGGGCCGCTCCTCCGGCATTGAGCTGAACGACCCCGTCGTCACCGAATACGGCGTTGTCGTCGGTCAGGTCACTGAGCTGGGCGAGACATGGGCAACGGTCAGCACCGTTCTTGACGTCGATATGAGCATCGGCGCCTACGTCAGCGGCTCCGGCTCCTCCGGCATGGTCATAGGCGAGTACGCGCTGATGAAGAAAAAGCTTGCAAAGCTCACCTTCCTTGCGGACGGGGCACAGCTTTTCGTCGGCGATGAAGTCCTGACCTCCGGTTCGGGCGGTGCGTTCCCCGCAGGTCTTGTCATCGGCACCATTACCAATATCCAGACCGAGGCCGGCGGGCAGATCGAATACGGTCTTATAAAGCCGAGTTGCAATTACGACTCCCTTGTGCAGGTATTTATCATCAAGAGCTATGAAGTGGTGGAATAAAGCTTGAGAATAAACTTCAAAGAGATCATTTCTCACATCAACATAAAGCGTCTTTTACAGTACGCCCTGTATATGTTTTTGTCGCTTGTCGCACAGAATATGCTTTTTACGCAGATACGCCCTCTGGGTGTGTGCCCGCTCGTGCTTCCTGCCGTGGCGGTGGCTGTGGGTATGTTCGAGGGTGCGACCTTCGGCGCGGTGTTCAGTGTCATCATGGGCATTTTTGCCGATATGGCGTTCATTGAAAACACTATCACCTTTACGCTGCTGTTTCCCGTGCTCTCCTTCGCCGCGGGCTTCGTGGCACAGTTTTTCATAAACCGCCGTTTCTTTGCCTACATGGGCGCGGCGGCACTGGGGCTGCTGATCACCGGCATCGTGCAGATGCTGAAGATATCGGCGATGGACGTCTTCGCCCCCGTTATGCTCCTTACGGTGATCCTGCAGACCCTGTGGTCGCTCCCCCCCGCCATACTCGCATATTTTCCGGCGGCAGAGTGGATAGAATAGAAAGGACTTATTCATGCATCAGAGACTGATCAGACCCGGCAGAGTGGCGGCGCTGGCGCTGCTGCTGGTACTGCTGGTAACGGTATACGTGGTGTTCCTGTATCGCCTGCAGATCATTGAGGGCGAGAAGTACTATAATCAAAGCAACGAGATCACCACCACCAAACGCACCGTCACGGCGGCGAGAGGCAATATCCTTGACCGCTACGGCCGCGTGCTCGTGAGCAACGCGGAGTGCTATAACCTCACGATCGACACAGCCAAGCTCTTTGCCAACGAAGACCCCAACCGGACGATCCTCGAGCTTGTAAAGATGGTCGAAGGCTACGGCGACAGCTATACTGATGATCTGCCGATCACCAATGCGCCGCCCTTTGAATTCACCGAGGATATGACGGAGATACAGCGGACGATGCTCAAGGCCTATGTCAAGGACAAAAAGGACAGCTTTGACACCGATAACCCCACGGCGGTCGAGCTGATGAGCTATATGCGCACCCGCTATGACATCGATAACAGCTATTCCGCCGAGGAAATGCGCATCATCGCCGGTGTGCGCTATTCCATCAACGTCCGCTACGCCATCAACACGGCAGATTATGTGTTCGTTGAAGACGCAAGTATGCAGCTCATAACCTCCATCATGGAAAACAAGCTCGCCGGTATTCAGGTCAACCGCGCCTTCACCCGCGAATACGGTACCGACTATGCCGCCCATATTCTGGGCTATACCGGTCTTATGACTCAGGAGGAATACGAGAAATATTCTCTCTATGACTACTCCGTTGACGCTATGGTCGGCAAGGACGGCGTTGAGTACGCCTTTGAGGACAAGCTTCACGGTCAGGACGGCGTTGTGCTGGAGACGAAAAACGCCTCCGGTACGGTTCTGAGTACCGTATATGAAAAAGAGCCCGTGCCAGGCAGCCACATCTATCTGACCATCGACATCACACTGCAGGAGCAGGTCGAACGTATATTGAACGCCGCCGTCAACGGCATGATACTGACCCGTGAGCAGGAACGCGCCGAAGGTCTTGCGAGAGGCGACTACAACCCGGATATGAAGGACGAGATCACGGGCGCCGCCGCCGTCGTTGTAGACGTGAACACCGGCGAACCGCTTGCCATGGCGAGCTGGCCCACCTACAACGTATCAAATATCATCGAAAACTACTCCAATCTTCTCAAGGAGAAAAACGCTCCTCTTTTCAACCGGGCTCTCATGGGCGCTTACGCCCCCGGCTCCACCTTCAAGCTCTGTACCGCCATCGCCGCTCTGACCGCCGTGGACGGCTCGGGTGAAAAGCTGGTCGACCTTGATACCGAAACGAAGGTCAAGTGTCAGGGCGTCTATACAAGATACTCCGCCGAGGGCTATTCCCCCGAATGCTGGATCTGGAACTCCACCTCCGAGCATCTGACGCACCCCGAGGAAAATGTAACTACCGCCATCCGTGACTCGTGCAACTATTTCTTCTATACGATCGCCAATGACCTCGGCGTCGACGCTCTCGGAGAGTACGCGCACAATTTCGGTCTGGGCGTTCATACGGGCATCGAGCTTGTCGAGACGACCGGCAATATGTCCAACCGCGCCAACCACTACGACTACGCCGGTTCCGAGTGGCGTATAGGTGACACGCTGCAGGCCGCCATAGGTCAGTCTGACTCGGTCTTCACTCCTCTGCAGATGGCGGAATATGTCGCAACGGTCGCCAACTCAGGCAAACGCCATTCCGCCTCCATTCTCAAGGCCATCCGTTCCTTTGACTATTCTCAGAAGACCTATGAGCGAGAGCCGGAAGTCCTCAGCACAGTAGTGACGCCGGATTATAACTGGAACGCTGTCCACGAGGGTATGTATCTGGTGGTCAACGACCCCGGCAACCAGGCAAACTATGAGCTTTTCCTCACCTGCGAATACGGCAAGCTCAACAACAAAAATCTGAAGACCGCCGGCAAGACCGGTACGGCGCAGAAGGGCGAGGGCATCACCAACGACGGTATGTTCATCTGCTACGCTCCCTACGGCGATCCCGAAGTCGCGGTCAGCGTCGTGGTCGAACGAGGCGGCTCCGGTGCGGGTGTTGCGTTTATTGCCAAGAATATTCTGGATGCATACCATATCATAAGAAGTTACAGTGATTCATCCGAAAGCGAAATGGCGCTGTTGAAATAAAGCGGAAAAGCAAAAAAACCTTGCATAGCAATTAAACAATGGTTATAATATATTGAACGGGAAGAAACAGATCAAGGATACAGTGAAACGGAGGTTTACATGAACATAGCGTTGATGGCACATGACAGGAAAAAAGAGCTTATGGTGCAGTTTTGCATTGCGTACTGCGGTATTCTGGCGGAACATTCGCTTTGCGCCACCCATGTCACCGGTAAGCTGGTATCAGAGGCCACGGGCTTACCCATCACGCTCTACCTCCATGCCGATCAGGGCGGCGCACAGCAGATCGGCGCAAGGATCACCTTCAACGAGCTTGATCTCGTTCTGTTCTTCTGCGATCCCGCAAATCCCAAGGGCTTTGAAGATATCAACAAGATAGAGCGTCTTTGCGACCAGTATCAGATACCCTTCGCCACCAACGCCGCCACCGCCGAGGTTCTTGTTCAGGGTCTGCGCCGCGGCGATCTGGACTGGCGAAACATCGTCAACCCCCAGAAACGCTAATTGCGCCAATATGTCTAAGGCGCGGCAGAAGCCGCGCCATAGTTCTTGTAAAGGGGCGGATAACGGATGAAAAGTACGGTTATCATGGGCAGCCGCAGACTTTTAGAGGGATTTTTTCTGATGAACGGCATGAGCGGGAAGAGCGATGAAATTATCGCCGTCCTTGCCGATATGGACTCTCTCGGAGAAGAAGCCGTCCGACAGAAGCTGATCAATGAAGTGAAAATGCTCCCCTGTAAGGCAGAGACTCTGCTGGATTTTGTCAGCGACAAGGGCGGCATGGAGAATACGCTTTTTGCGCTGGAGCAGTATCGCGGCATCGAGCAGGAGTATGACGCGGCGCTGGACGAGCTTGAAGCGCAGAATACACTTTAATTTGTAGGGCGGGGGCTCGCTCCCGCCGTAAAATCGAGGCTAATGCTATGTTGCGGCGGGAGCAAGCCCCCGCCCTACGGAGTTGTGTTTTATAGAACAGTCAAAGTACAACATCAGTTGTTTTAGAGAAAAGAGGAAGAATATGTTTCAGTCACGTACACATACCTGCAATGAGCTGAGAATTGCCAATGCGGGTGAGAAAGTCAAGCTTGTCGGCTGGATGGAAAATGTCCGCGAGGTCGGCAGCAATTTCGCGTTTATCGTTCTCCGCGATTTCTACGGCACCACGCAGATCGTCATCGAGTCCGAGGATATGATGAAGATCGTCAAGCCTCTGAACAAGGAGTCCACCATTTCCGTTGAAGGCGTTGTCCGTGAACGTTCCAGCAAGAACCCCAAGCAGGACACCGGCGACATTGAGGTCGTCCCCGAAAAGATTGAAGTCCTCGGCAAGTGCCGCTATAATGAGCTGCCCTTCGAGATCAACCGCAGCCGCGACGCGGACGAGACTCTCAGACTCAAATACCGCTATCTCGACCTGAGAAATCCCGCCGTCAAGAAGAACATCATTCTGCGCTGCAACGTCATTTCAGCTCTGCGCCAGGCCATGACCGAGCACGGCTTCCTTGAGATCACCACGCCCATTCTAACCGCTTCCTCTCCCGAGGGTGCGCGTGACTACCTCGTTCCCGCCAGAAAGCACCCCGGCAAGTTCTACGCTCTGCCGCAGGCTCCCCAGCAGTTCAAGCAGCTTCTGATGACCTCCGGCTTTGACCGCTACTTCCAGATCGCCCCCTGCTTCCGCGACGAGGATGCCAGAGGCGACCGTTCCCCCGGTGAGTTCTATCAGCTCGATATGGAGATGGCATTCGCCTCTCAGGAAGACGTTTTCGCAGTCCTTGAAGACGTTCTGCCCCCCATTTTTGCAAAGTACGGTACTTATAATATTGCTTCCTCCGCTCCCTTCAGACGTATTCCTTATCTCGAGTCCATGGAGCGTTACGGCTGCGACAAGCCCGACCTGCGTATCGACCTGCACGTCGAGGACATCACCGCCCTCACCCGCGATACCGAGTTCGCGCCCTTCAACGCGGACAAGGTCTGTGTAAAGGCCGTCGCCGTCTCCGACTGCGCACTGACCCGCAAGCAGATCGATAAGCTCTGCGCCGATGTTGAGGTGCAGGCGGGCTTCAAGCCCTACTGGTTCAAGATGGACGAAAAGGGCGCTATCGCGGGCGGCATTTCCAAGTTCGTTGCCGACCGTGCGGAAGCCCTCACCGCACAGCTTGAATTAAAGCCCAATACCCTCGTCATGGTCTCCGCCGGTGTGCACGACGCCGCCGTCAAGACTGCGGGCGTCATGCTCAAGCAGCTCGGCGCACTCTGCCCCAACCATATGGATAAAGAGCGCTATGAATTCTGCTGGATCGTCGACTTCCCCATGTACGAGATCGGTGACGAGTCCGGTGAGCTGGAATTCTGCCACAACCCGTTCTCCATGCCCTCCGGCGGTCTGGATGTACTGCTGAAGGCTGAGCGCGGCGAGATCGATCCTCTCTCCATCACTGCCGACCAGTACGACCTTGTCTGCAACGGTATTGAGCTGTCCTCCGGCGCTGTCCGCAACCACGATCCCGAGATCATGATCAAGGCTTTTGAGATGGTGCGTCTGGGCGAAGAGGACGTAAAGAAGAAGTTCCCCGCCATGTACAACGCCTTCTGCTACGGTGCTCCCCCTCACGCCGGTATCGCTCCGGGCGTCGACCGTATGGTCATGCTGCTGTCCGGCGAGGATTGCATCCGCGAGGTCATCGCCTTCCCGATGAACAAGAACGCCACCGATATCATGATGGGTGCGCCCTCCGTTGTCGAGCAGAAGCAGCTTGACGAGCTGCACATCGCTGTCGTTTCCGAGACAGAAGAATAATTTTTCCGATAACAGGGCGGAGACCACTCCGCCCTGATTTTATAGGGAGGACGAGCCATGTTTTCAACCGTGAAAAGCTTCGGTGTTACCGGTGTCGGCGGATATGAGGTATCCGTTGAAGTCTATATCACCGGTGCTATGCCGAAATTTGAGATCGTCGGTCTGCCTGACGCTTCTGTGAAGGAAGCCAAGGACAGAGTCTACGCCGCAATAAAAAACAGCGGCTTCAAATTCCCGACCAGCCATATCACCGTCAACCTCGCCCCGGCGGACAAGAAGAAAGCGGGGACGATGTACGACCTGCCGATCCTCATAGGGATGCTTTCGGCCATGGGCGATATTCCGCGCATCGCAAAGGACAGCGCGTTCATCGGTGAGTTGTCGCTAACCGGCGAGCTCAGACCGGTGCAGGGCGCTCTGCCTATGGCGATCGAAGCGCAGAGAAGCGGCATCAGATACTTCTACGTACCGGAAGAGAATGCTTCTGAGGCCGCCTTTGCCGACGAGATCGAGGTCTTTCCGGTGAAAAACGTGCATCAGCTTATCCGCCACCTCACGGGCGAAATGCCCATCGAGAGCGCGGCACAGCCCGATCTTCGTTCATCGGACGAGCATATCCCGGATTTTGCCGATGTAAAGGGACAGGAAAACGTAAAACGTGCCCTTGAGATCGCCGCTGCCGGCGGACACAATATACTTATCGTCGGTCCTCCGGGCGCGGGCAAATCGATGATGGCAAAGCGTCTGCCGGGAATACTGCCGGATATGAGCCGACAGGAGATGATCGAAACGACGGAGATACACTCCGTTGCCGGCTTTACGAGCCGAAAAAATCCGATAGTTTCAATAAGACCCTTCCGATCACCCCACCACACGGTCTCTTCGGCGGGACTGTCCGGCGGCGGAAGCATACCGAGGCCGGGCGAAATAAGCCTTGCCCACAACGGCGTACTGTTTCTGGACGAGCTGCCGGAATTTCGCTCGGATGTGTTGGAGGTTTTGCGTCAGCCATTGGAGGACGGCGTTGTCACCGTGTCGAGAGTGGCCGGAACGGTCGCTTTCCCGAGCCGCTTCATGCTGGTCTGCGCGATGAACCCGTGCAAATGCGGCTGGTACGGACACCCCTCGGGGCGCTGCAAATGCAGTGAAAACGACGTGAAGCGCTATCACTCCCGCATTTCCGGACCTCTGCTCGACAGGATCGATATTATAATCGAAGTTCCGGCTCTTGAATATGAGGAATTAAAGCAGAAAACGCCCTCCGAAAGCTCGGCGGAAATAAAAAAGCGCGTCGACGCGGCAAGAAAAATACAGCATCAACGCTATCCGGACGACGCGGCCATGTGCAACGCCCACATCGGCACAAAGGAACTGCGCGAGTTTTGTGCGCTCGATGAGGAGTGCGACGCACTCATGCGCATGGCGTTTGACTCCATGAATCTCTCGGCTCGAAGCTATGACCGCATACTGAGAGTTGCCCGCACGATCGCCGATCTGGAGGGCAGCGAAAGTATCAGATCCGACCACATTGCCGAGGCGATACAGTACAGAACATACGAATTATAAAAAAGCCCGTTCCTTATGAAAAGGAACGGGTTTTTCTGTCTCGATAGGATAATTACTGTTCTTCTGCTTCTTCCTTGGAGAGCATAACATTCGTGAGGATGCCGAGGATCAGGGCGCAGGCAACGGTTCTGATCTCGACCGCGCCGAAGGAGACTGTCATACCGCCGACGCCGACGATGAAGATAACGGAGGCGGTGAAGAGGTTGCGGTTCTTGTTGAGGTCGACGTTCTGGAACATCTTGAAACCGGAGGCAGAGATAAAGCCGTAGAGTGCTACGCACACACCGCCCATGACGCAGGAGGGGATAGTCTCAAGGAAGGCGACAAGAGGAGTGATCATGGAGAAGATGATGCAGGCGAACGCCGCGCCCCAGATGGAGACGGTGGAGGCGTTTCTGGTGATGGCGACGCAGGCGATGGACTCGCCGTAGGTGGTGTTGGGGCAGCCGCCGAAGAAGGTGCCGACGATGGAGCCGATACCGTCACCGAGAAGGGTGCGGGTAAGACCCGGCTCTTCAAGAAGGTTTACGCCGACGATGGAGCTGAGGTTCTTGTGGTCTGCAAGGTGCTCTGCGAAGACAACGAAGGCAACGGGAACGTATGCCACGAATATGGTCAGCAGATATGCGCCGTCAACACCCGCCCAGTCAGCCTTGAGGAAGGTGAAGTCGGGCAGAGCGATAACGGAGCTCATGTTTTTAAGTGCGGAATAGTCGATAACGGTGAGGGCTGCGTTGCCGGTAGTCTTGCCGATGAGGGCGAAAACGGAGGCGACGAGGTAGCCTGCGAGGATACCGATAATGAAGGGGATGAGCTTCATCATCTTCTTGCCGTAGGTGGAGACATACATGGTCACGCCTAAAGCGACAAGACCGCAGATAAGAGCGACGTATACGCTGCCGCCCTCGACCTTGGAGGTCATCAGATCGCCGATAGCGTTGCCGGCGAGGGACAGACCGATGATAGCGACTGTGGGGCCGATGACCACGGGGGGCATGAGCTTTGCTATCCAGTTGACGCCGCAGAACTTGACGACGATGGCGATCACAACATAGACAAGACCGGCGAACAAAGCGCCGAGGATAAGACCTGCATAGCCGATAGAGACAGAGGCCGCGCCGCCGAAGGCGGAGAACATGGAGCCGATGAATGCAAAAGAAGAGCCGAGGAACACAGGGCTTGAACTCTTGGTGAAGAGAAGGTACACGATGGTACCGACGCCGGCGCCGAACATCGCGGCGGAAGCGCTCATGCCGTTGCCGATGATGGCGGGGACGGCGATAGTGGCTGCCATGATAGCGAGGAGCTGCTGAAGAGCGAACAGGACGACCTGACCGAACTTGGGCTTGTCTTTAATGCCGTAAACAAGATTCATTTTCAATTTACCTCTCTCTGTAAGTATTTAATTGATATATAACAAACAGCCTTCAGCTGATTGTCATCACTCTTTTTCCAGTCCCATCAGATAAACGCCGGTCTCGTTGTCGTATTCGGGAAGCCGAACCTCTATCATTTCGTTTCTGGATGTGGGTACGTTTTTGCCCACGTAATCTGCGCGGATGGGCAGTTCCCTGTGTCCTCTGTCGACAAGGACGGCAAACTGTATGCTTTTCGGTCTGCCGCAGGAGAAGACAGCCTCAATTGCGGCGCGGGCGGTGCGTCCGGTATACAGAACGTCGTCGCACAAAACAACGTCCTTTCCGTTGACGTCAAAGGGCAGCTCGGTCTTGCGGACATGGGGATCGCTCCAGACCTCGGTGAGATCGTCACGGTAGAACCCGATGTCGATCGACCCGACCGGAACCGAAATGCCCTCGATCTTTTCGATGTTTGTGCGTATCTTCTCGGCGATGGGCTCTCCACGGCGGAGGATACCCACCAGAAGCACGTTCTCAACGCCCCGATTTTTTTCGGCGATCTCATGGGAAATGCGCATGATCGCTCTGAGCATGGCCTGTTCGTCCATAAGCTGAGCTTTGACCTTCATATACACACCTCCGAAAAGATAAACAAAAAATGCCCTGCCTTCAGCGGCAAGACACGGCAAGGTGCACCTGTGGATACGGTGCAGCTATATGATCGATCTTGCCGGTCTCTCGTACCGCGCTTAAAAATCTGTTTTCCGTTTGCTATTATATACACGCAAGCCTCAAAACGCAAGTATTATTTCTTTTTTCAGCTCTTTACACGTATTGCACAAAATAAACATATATATTTTGTAGGTCTTTCACAAAAATCCGGGAACGTCTTTTGACGTTCCCGGATCGGAAGCTTATAAATTACATAACTGCCGGAGTATCTTCGACAACAGTCTCGGCGACTGCTTCGACAACAACTTCCTCAGCGGCCTCTTCAACGACCTCTTCCACAGCGGTGGGGTCTTCATTGAAGATGACTATTCTGTCCTGACCGAATACATCGGCATAATCCTCGGGGACAACGCCGTTGAGGTAGTTGATCAGATAATCGGTGATGAGCTGGTTGTCGGTCATCTGCATATCTCTGACGACGGTGCAATCTTTGAACATCGTGTAGCCGTCGCCGCAGTTGACGAATATGTAGTCAAGACCGGCTACGGTATAGGTCTTTTCAAGGTCAATGGGTTCGCCGTTCACAAGAACATTCTGCACGCGGCGGACATCGCCTTCAATTCCGGTGAACAGGCCGCTTTCGTCAAGCTGTACGCCGGAGGGCAGATAAGAGTGGATCTCATAGCTCAGACCGGAGACCTACAGGAAGCCGCCGACCTCGTCGGGAACGGAGCGGGCGCCCATTTCCAGAGCGTCAACGATCTGCTGACCGGTGGCCTCGATAACGCAGACGGTGTTGCCGAAGGGAGATGTGGTGAGAATATTGTTATAGGTGATGTCACCGGCGGGAATGGTGGCGCGAATGCCGCCGGCGTTCGTGATGCAGATGTCAGCCTCGCCGACAGTGCGGTATGCGTCGGCCACAAGGTCAGCCAGATTGGTCTCCATGCAGCGGACGATACGGACAGCGGGGTCGGTGCCGGGCATATTGATCTCAAGATCATAGTCGGTATGAGCAACTACTTTTTCAAGATCGGCTTCATAGCTGGACTGGATATCCGCTATAAAGGCGTCGGTGTCGGCATCCTTTTCGGTGTAGTCGGAGATCAGGCTAAGGCTGAGGTTCCCGTCCATACCGATGACCAGCTTACCGAAAGCGGTGAGTTTGGTGCCGGTCTGTGCCCAAAGGACACTCTCGCCGTCTGCATTCTTAACGCCTTCTTCATCGATGACGCTGTGGGAATGGCCGTCAATAAATGCGTCAATGCCGGTGGTGTTGTTGATGACCTCGCCGGAGGTCCAGGGGGAAGAGGAAAGCTCGTCGCCGAGGTGACCGATAGCAATAACGTACTTTGCTCCCTCTTCACGGGCAGCGTCCACAGCCGCCTGTACGGCAGCGTATACGCCGGAGCCGTCATCATCCTGACAGAAGCTGTAAACAAATTCGCCTGCGTCATTCTGGAAGTAGGTGGGGGTAGAGGTGACGAAGGTCTCGGGAGTGGAAATACCGACAAAGGCGATCTTGATGCCGTTAAAATCAAACATCTTGTATGCGTCCAAAACGGCAGAATTATCGCTCAGATCGATGAAGTTTGCGGATACTAAGGGGAACTCGGCTTTTTCGGTAAGCGCAAAGAAGTTGTCCAGACCGTAGTCAAACTCATGGTTGCCGGGGGTCGCTACATCGTAGCCCAGGTAGTTCATGATGTCAACGAGGTACTGACCTTTGCTGAAAGTGCCGATAGGTCCGCCCTGAGCAAAGTCGCCCGCATCGGCGAGAATAACATAGTTATCAGCTTCCATGGACTTTTTGTATGCCGCAAGGCCGGAATAGCCGATGGCGCCTTCCTCGGCAACGCCGCAGTGAACGTCATTGGTGAAGAGAACTACAACGTCCTTGTCCAGTGCGGGAGCTTTTTCGGTGACGGTGAGAGAGGTGACATGGGGCTGAGAGCCTTCGTACCAGTACAGGAAACCTTCAAGGTCGACCTTGTCGCCGACGGAGAGAGCCTTGACAGCCTCATAGACCTCGGTGCCTGCGCCGCAGAGATAAGACTCAACGACGAAAGAATAGGTCTGACCGTCCTTGGAGAGGTTGAAGTAAAGATCGCTGCCGTCTTCGCCGGAGCCGTCCCAGTTGTAAAGGAATGCCGCGCCTTCATCGTCGGAAGGCTCAACGGTCATGCCGGTGAAGGAGACCTTCTCGTTCTGATGGCCGATAAGCTCATCTGTACCGAGAAGCTCGGTAACGTCAACGGGCTGTGCGATGAAGTTATCGCCCTTGACGATCTTGAACTTGGCGTCGGTGATCTCCACCTCGCCGGACCACTCGGACTTGAAGCCGGTGACCTGGATCTTTGTACCGGGGACGAGCTTTGCAGCGTCGGCCTCGGCGCAGGTCATATTATAAATGAAATATGCTCCGTCCTCACTCTGGCAGTAGGCGGTGATCTTACCGTCCCACCATGACTGTGTGGCCTGAACATAGGTCTCTACCGTGACCTCGGAGTCAAGTGCCGCGTTTTCATATTCTGCGTGGGTAAGCGCCTTTATGCCGCAGCCGGCAAGACAGGTACATGCAAGGAGAAATGCGAGAAGAAGTGCAATAAATTTTTTCATTTGTTCTTACTCCTTTTTTATTTGTTGCTGCAAAACTATTATAAAGCAATCTGTTCATAAATCAAGTGTGATTATGAACTGTTTTTTGCTTTCTTGAAATACGGTACAGGTAAACCGCGAGGAGTAGCGCCCATACGGTGCACAGCGACGCGAGAAGTACCTTTGAGGCTGTCGGAAGCTCTCCCGGCTCGCTCTGCTGCGCCCCAACGGTATCGTGACCGGCAGAGTCGAGACGGTAAAGACCGGCGGTGTTGTAGAAAAGTCTGTCAAAATAGGCGCTGTCTGTCGTCTCATGACGGCGCACGGATTTGACCGTACTCTCAATGAGCTGCCCTGCGGCGTCTCTTAATGATGCCGAGCCGTTGTAAACGGGCGTTATGAAGGTATTGTCCATGTTGTCAAGCAGGAGCTTTACGGAGTCGATCTTGATGGCGTAATGTGCGTCGTCCTCTCCGGCGCGGGAGAGATAGTCCCGATATTCCCCGCACTTCTGCGCCGTAAGTGTCACGGGGACATAGCCCTCCGTCTCGGAATAGGCGGTCTGCACCTTGTCCGAGAGCATATACTGCATGAAAAACCACGAGGCCAGAACCTCCTGAGGGTCTTCCCTATTGAAAATACAAAGGCTCGGTCCCTGTGAGATCATCTGCGGAGCGTCCGGATCAAACTGCGGCACCGTGCGCACGACCGTTTCAAACTCCACAAACTTGTCGGGACTTATATCGGACAGCGGTGCGTGAGCACCCATCCATGTGGAACCGGCGGTGGAGTCAACGGCAAAAATGCACTGACCGGCGTTGAGGAAGTTTGCCGGGTAGCTGGAAATCTTGAAGGTGGAGAAGGCTCCCGTACCGGCGTGAACGGCGATCTCCTCCAGAATGGCTCGGGTGTCGGCATTGAACAGAAGCGATCTGCCGCTTTCGTCCGAGTAGGCGCCGCCCGACTGCCGGAGCATCTGGATCATCATGTTGTCGGTGGATTTGTAGATGAAGGGGATCATGACCTTCTGATGATTTATAAGGAAAGTCCCGTCCTTGTCCTTTGCCATAGCCGCCTCGGACACCTCCCACACAAAATCCCATGTGAGAACGTCCGGGACTTCATAGCCCAGTGCCTCGACCATGTCTTTATTTATATAGCAGGCCTCCGTGGAGCGCATATAGGGCAGCGCATAGTGCTGTCCGTCTATGATACACTCCTCAAGGAACTTCGGCACGATCTCCCCGGCTGTCGGCGCGTCAAATCTTATCTCCTCCGCTCCCATACCGTAGTGTTCGTCGGTGAGAAGCTCATCCAGCGGCACGACCACGTTCACGCCCGTCATATAGGTGGCGATATGGTCGGGATAAGTTATGCAGATATTGGGCGTTGTGCCGGTGGAAATGTTGGTGATAACATCGTTGTAAATTCTCGAATAATCGGTATACAGGCGCATATTCACGGTGATATTGGGATAGAGTGCCTCAAAATCTCTTATCGCCCGTTCGTAGACATTCGTCTGATTTTTATTGGTGTCGTTTTTGGCCCAGAAGGTAAGCTCAAAATTACGTGAGGTATCAAATTCTTCGGGGATCACAAAAGCGTCCGGTCCCTTGCTGCCGTGACAGCCCGTCAGAGTCAGCAGAGAGAGTATGAGCAGAGAGAGAAAAAAGAATTTTTTCATCCCTTTATCCCTCCTCTGGAAACACCCTCCATGATCTTTCCGCGGAACACAAGGAACAGCACGATAAGCGGAAGCGATATTACGGTGACAGCCGCCATCATAGCGGGAATATTCTCTCTGCCGAAGCCGTTTTCGCGGATGGCCTGTATGCCGTTGGATACGAGGTAGTATGCCTCATCGTCGGTAATGAGTCTCGGCCAGACGTAGGAATTCCAGCACTCGATGATCTTCAGAATTATAACGGTGATCACCGTGGGGCGGCAGACGGGCAGCATCACCTTGGTGAGATATCTGAGATCAGATGTGCCGTCCACCTTGGCGGCGTAATAAAGTTCGTCCGGTACGCCCGCAAAGCTCTCTTTGAGAAGATAGATATAGAAGACCGAGGTGACGGACGGGAGAATAAGACCGGCGAACGTGTTGCGCAGACCTAAATTCGTAACGGTCACAAAGTTCGTGATGATGACAAGCTCATTGGGGATCATCATCAGTGCAAGAAACAGCGTGAACACAAGCTCCCTGCCGCGAAAGCGCAGGCGGGCAAAAGCGTAGGCGGCAAGTATGATGACGAGCAGCATAAGCGCCGTGGTGGAAAGGGTGAAAACGAGTGTATTGAGAAAATACCTCGCCAGCGGTACGGCGGTAAAGGCGTCCTTATAGTTCTGCAATGTGGGGGTAAGAGTGAAAAACTTCGGAATGTACTCGCTGTTGTAGGCGCTGTAACTTTTTACCGAGCTGAGGATCATCCAGTAGAACGGAAACAGTACGATCAGAGCCCACAGAGACAGGAAAAAATATTTCAGGACTTTTACAGGCTTATTCATTTCCCCTCCTCCTCAGTAGTGTACATTGTCACGGCTGATCATCAGATTGATGCAGGTGATGGTCAGCACGATGGCAAAGAGAATGATCGCCGCGGCTGAAGCGTAGGACGGATAGCCGCCGCTGTTGCCGTAGAGCATATCGTAGATGTAGCCGACGAGGGTGTTCATTTCGGCGGCGTTGAGGTCTGTTCCGAACAGCGCGACCGCGTCGGAGTATGCCTTGAACGCGCCGATGAAGCCGGTGATGATGAGATAGAAGATCATAGGCGAGATCATGGGGAGAGTGATCTTTGTGAATACTCTCCAGCGGGGCGTGGCGTCAATACGGGCGGCGTCGTAGTAGGTCTTCTCAACAGAGGCAAGAGCGCTTGTGAGGATAAGTATCTTAAAGGGCATAACTATCCACACCGTGTACAGGCACAGCACCAGCATTTTTGCCCAGTAGGGTCCGGTTATGAAGTCCACAGACTCCCCGCCGAAGAAATGAATGAGCAGATTGATAAGCCCGTCGGAATAGGCGGTCTTTTTGAAAAGTATCATGAACACAAGACCGACAGCGAGGGTATTCGTTACGTAGGGCAGGAAATAGACGGTCTGGAAAAAGCCCCTGACCTTTTCGATAGAGGCGAGCATCAGTGAGATGATGAGCGCCAGCCCCGTCGAGAGCGGAACGGTGATAATAACAAGAATGAAGGTGTTTTTCAGTGCCTGCAGGAAGTACGGGTCGCGCAGGACATAGGAATAATTGTAAAGTCCCACGCCGAAAAAGCTCTGAGATGCGGAGTTGTAACCCTCTTCGAAGGAGTACACGAACACGTCCACGAGCGGATAGATCATGAAAACGCCTAAAAAGGCGGCGGCAGGCAGAAGATACAGCCAGCCCTTTCGATTGTTTTTCTCCATATCCCGCTCCTTATCCGTTGAAGCAGATGCGCTCGCCGGTCTCCGGCGAGAACAGATGCACCTTTTCACGCTTCAGCTCAAAGCAGATCCTTGTGCCGGACACAGAAGCCGAGGAAGCGTCCACGATGGCGCGGCTGCGTCCCTGTGCGGCAGAGCTTTCAAACACCACGCTCACATCGCGCCCCATTACTTCAAGCTGTCTGAATTCCGCGCTCATAGCACCGTTTTCGGAGATCACAAAGCCCTCGGGACGGATGCCCACGGTAACTTTGCCCTCAGGCGCTCCTTTTACATCCAGTACCGCTTCACCGGCAATAAACAGCTTTTCGTTCTTCACTTCTCCGTCAAAAATATTGATAGCGGGGTTGCCGAGGAATTTGGCGACAAAGAGATTGCAGGGATCGTCATAAACGCTCTGGGGTCTGCCGTGCTGCTGGATAACGCCCGCGTTCATCACAACGATACTGTCGGAGATGCTCATGGCCTCCTCCTGATCGTGGGTAACGAAAACTGTGGTGATGCCGGTTTCCTGCTGGATACGTCTCAATTCCTCGCGGGTCTGCAGACGGAGTCTCGCATCCAGATTGGAAAGCGGCTCATCCAGAAGCAGCACCTTCGGCAGCTTCACCAGTGCGCGGGCGATCGCCACGCGCTGCTGCTGTCCGCCGGACATCTCCTTGGGCTTTCGGTCGAGTACATTTTCGATCTGCACGAGCTTTGCCGCTTCCGCGACACGCTTTTCGATATCGGCTTTGGAAAGCCTGTCCTTGCCGCGCAGATTTTCAAGGGGAAAGGCGATGTTCTGCCTTGCTGTCAGATGGGGGTAGAGAGCGTAGCTCTGGAAAACGAGTCCCACACCGCGCTTTTCGGGCGGAAGCGCGGTCACATCCTCATCCCCGAAGAAGATCTTGCCCGAGGTGGGAGCAAGCAGTCCGCTTATGAGATTGAGCGCGGTGCTTTTGCCGCAGCCGGAAGGTCCTAACAGCCCCACAAGGGTACCGTCGGGAAATTCTATGTTGAAATTATTTACTGCCGTGACCGCCTCAACGCCGCGTCCTCCGGCGGGAAAGGTCTTGGTCAGTTCCTGTAATACCACTTTCATATTCGCATCTCCCTTGATAGGAATATATTATCAGTATAGCATATCCCGTCATCAATTGCCATTAGTTTTTCTGTCTTTCAGTACGCGGTCAATACTGTCGGATCTGCGTTTCATGCCTTCAAAAGTTGACATTATCGGCAAATATATTATAATGGGAAAAAAAGTGTCGGGGGAAACGCCATGAAATATATAATGTCACTCGATCAGGGAACAACATCCTCACGCTGTATTTTATTTGACAAAGCAGGGAAGATCTGCTCTGTCGCGCAAAAAGAATTCCGTCAGATATTCCCTCAGCCGGGCTGGGTGGAGCACGACGCACTTGAGATCTGGGACACGACCCTTGAGGTCTCCCGCGCCGCCATGGAAAAGCTGAACGTCACCGCCGCCGATATCGCCGCCATCGGCATCACCAATCAGCGCGAAACGACCGTTATATGGGACAGAGAGACGGGAGTGCCGGTATTCAACGCGATCGTCTGGCAGTGCCGCCGCACCTCGGACATCATTGACGGTCTTGTGAAGGACGGTTATTCAGATACCGTCCGCGCAAAGACAGGTCTTGTGCCCGACGCCTATTTCTCCGGCTCAAAAATAAAGTGGATACTCGACAACGTGGACGGAGCAAGAGAAAAGGCCGAGGCAGGAAAGCTCCTTTTCGGCACGGTCGACACATGGCTTATCTGGAAGCTAACCGGCGGAAAGGTGCACGTAACCGACTATACGAACGCCAGCCGCACGATGCTTTTCAATATACATACGCTCGAATGGGACGATGAGCTTTTGAAGCTGCTGAATGTACCGAAAAGCATTCTCCCTGAGGTAAAGCCCTCAAGCTTCGTATACGGAAAGAGCGAATACTCTCTCTACGGCGGTGAGATACCCATCGCCGGAGCCGCAGGAGATCAGCAGTGCGCTCTGTTCGGTCAGTGCTGCTTTGAACCGGGAGAGATGAAAAACACCTACGGAACCGGCTGCTTTATGCTCATGAACACCGGTACGACGCCCGTAAGCTCCGAAAACGGTCTTGTCACCACCATCGCCGCCGGCATCGACGGTCATGTGGAATATGCCTTGGAGGGCAGCGTGTTCGTGGCGGGAGCGGCGATACAGTGGCTGCGCGATCAGCTCAATGTTATTTCCGACGCCGCAGAAAGTCAGCGGTACGCCGAGTCGGTTTCCGACTGCGCCGGCGGCTATGTAGTGCCCGCCTTTACCGGTATGGGCGCACCCTACTGGAGTCAGAACGCCAGAGGCGCCGTTGTCGGCATAACACGCGGCTTCAACCGCGCCCATCTGGTGCGGGCAACATTGGAATCCCTCGCCTATCAGACCTATGACATTGCAAAGGCGATGGAGCAGGACTCGGGCATTCCCGTTGCGCATCTCAAGGTGGACGGCGGCGCGTGCGCAAATGATTTTCTGATGCAGTTTCAGAGCAACATCTTAGGCTCTGAGGTAGTGCGCCCGAAGTGCATCGAGACGACCGCGCTCGGTGCGGCGTATCTGGCGGGACTCGCCGTCGGTTACTGGGACAGCCGCGAGGATATCAAAAACAACTGGGCCGTCGACAGATGCTTTAAGCCCGAAATGGAGAGCGATAAACGTGAAAAGCTCGTCAAGGGCTGGCATAAGGCCGTCAAATGCGCCCTGCTGTGGGCAGAAGAGGATTAACACTTCGGTTTTGCAGACTGTCTGTAAACAGGGACTCCCGCTCTTCTTGAGGCAAATTTTTGTTTTGCTTATATTTGTGTAACATTTTCGGCACGCCCGCGTACTTAGGAGTGAGAGCACAGAGAAAGGCTCGAAAAAACATATATAATTGAAAGGGCGTGTAGAACAATGAGTACAAAGAAATATCTTTTAACCGATGATGAACTTGAGAACATCAGCGGCGGCGTCAAATTTAAGTTTTTCTCAATCGAAAAGTGTCCGGATTGCGGTTACTGGGAGTTCATGGTCTGCAACAGACAGCTCAAAACATGCCCGGAATGCGGAAGCAGAAACATCCGAAGAGTCTTCGGTATATGAAACAAACCGGAGTGACAGAAAATGTGATCAGCCCCTGTCAAGGTAGACCGGGAAAATAAATAAAAAAAGATAATGGAA